>DATBXZ010000328.1:0-13009 GCA_036513995.1 Solirubrobacterales bacterium
CCCGGGGCCGAGCCCAACGCCTCGATCTGGTTCGTCCTCTTCGACCGCGCTGCCGCCGGCCCGCGGGCGACCAAGGTGACGGTGCCGGCGAGTGAGCTGTCGGTCCCGAAGGGTTCGTGGATCCAGGTCGGCGACGCCGCCCTCGGCCCTGGCCGGGCCGAGGGCTCGGTCGACACCGACGCCGTCAGCGCTGCCTGGTCCCTCGCCTTCTCCTCGCAGGCCGAGCCCTGCAAGTACCTGCCGGCCGACTGGCTCTACGAGGCGCCGCTGCCGAAGACCAAGTTCGTCGCCCCGGCACCGCTCGCCCACTTCGACGGCCGCCTCGAAATCGACGACGAGGAGTCGATCGAGTTCAGCGGTTGGCCGGGGATGATCGGCCACAACTGGGGCAGCGAGCACGCCGAGCGCTGGGTCTGGATCGAGGGCACCGGCTTCGCCGACTCCCCCGATACCTACTTCGACGTCGGTGCCGCCCGCGTCAAGCTCGGCTCCCGCACCAGTCCCTGGATCCCCTCGGGGATGCTGATGCTGGACGGCGAGCCGTACCGCCTCGGCGGCCTCGGCGCGATCCGCACCGCTGCGATCGAGGAGACGCCGGGCGCCTGCGCCTTCGTCCTCCCCGGCAAGGACGTCCTCGTCCGCGGCCGCGTCGCCGCTCCCGAGAAGGACTTCGTTGGCTGGGTCTACGCCGACCCCAAGGGCCCCGAGCACAACACCGTCAACTGCTCCGTCGCCGACCTCGAATTGACCGTCGAGCGCCCCGGCCGGCCCAAGCGCGAGCTGACCCTCGCCGCCGGTGCCGCCTACGAGCTGGGGATGCGCGAGATCGACCACGGCATCCCGATCCAGCCCTACCCGGACGGCTGAGCCGGTGGCGGTCGCGGGGGCTCGTCGCTACTGGTTGATCTGGGTGGCTGTGGTCCCGGTCGCGCTCTGGGCGGCCGTGCGTGCGCTCGGCCTCGACGGGGGCAGCTGGCTGGTGCCGCTGCTGGCCTTCACGCCCTACGCTGCGCTCGCCGCCCTGTTCGTCACCGGTATCGCCGTTGCCCTGCGCAACTGGGCCGCGGCCGCGGCCGCGGCGCTGGCCACCCTCTTTCTTGCCGCCGCGGTGCTGCCGCGGGCGATCGGCGACGGCACGGTCGATGCCGCTGGCCACGAGACCCTCGGCGTGCTCTCGGCCAACATCCACCGTGGCACCTCCGACCCCGAGGCCCTGGTCGGCCTGGTCGAGCGCCTGCACCCGGACCTGCTCGCGATCCAGGAGCTGACCCCCGGCTTCATCCGCAAGCTCGACGCCGCCGGCCTCGGTCGCCTGCTGCCGAACAGCGACCTCGTCGTCTACCCGGGGCGGCGGCCGGAGCTGCCGGGCGTCGGCATCTACTCGCGGCTGCCGCTGCGCAGGCTGCTGCCGCACGACAACAGCGGCGTCGCCGCTGCGGTGAGGATGCCCAGCGGCCGCCTGGTTCGGGTCATCGACGTCCACCCGCACACGCCCAAACCCGGCCACATCGGCGAATGGCGCGAATCGCTGGAAGGCCTGCCCTCCGCCGGCCACGGTGCCCCGCGGGTCCTGCTCGGCGACTTCAACGCCACCCTCGACCAGGCCGAGCTGCGCGACGTCGTCGACCGTGGCTACCGCGACGCCGCCGATGTTGCCGGCAAGGGCCTGGAGCCGACCTTCCCCCGGCAGGGCTGGGACGGCCTCGGCCCCTTCATCACGATCGACCACGTCCTCGCCGACCGCCGCCTCGGCATCGTCGAATACTCGGTTCTCGAACAGCCCGGCAGCGACCATCGCGCCATCCACGCGGTCCTGGCGCTCCCTTAGTCGCGCGTGCCCGAGACGACCTTTTCGAAGGTCATCCAGGTGTCGTAGCCGCCGAGGGCGACCTCGAGCTGTTCGCCGGTGACGGTGGTGACGCCGCCGGTGCCGATCAGCTTCGCTTCGATGATCCGCGGGGTGACGCCGTGCTTGACGACCACCACCTGCTTCAGGCGCCCGTCGAGGTAGTCACCGAGCTTGTCGCTGATTTCCGGGCCGCTGAATTTCAGCGTCCAAGTGTGCAGCGGGCATTCGCCGTCGTAGGGGTCGGGGACGCCCTGGAGATAGGGGATCGCGGGCCCGCCGAAGACGTTCTGGATGCTCTCGGTGTGGCCCCCGGAGCAGGCGGAGAAGAGGGTCTCGGCGATCTTTCCCTGGTACTCGACCACCTGGCCGCGGGTCGCGGTCGCGGCGGCGTTGCTGGTCGAGTACTCGCTTTCCAGCCCTTTGTAGACCTGGCTGCGGGTGTCGGCGTAGAGGTCGAAGCCGTTGCCGCCGACGCCGGCGGTGAGGGCGAAGGAGCGCGAGGCGACCGCCTGCGCCTTCAGCTCTTCCGCCGGCCAGGAGGGCGGCGACTCGTTCGGGATCACGCCTTTGACGTACTGGTCGACGGCGAGCGCGTTGACGACGTTGAGCGAGCCGGAGTCGCTTTCGGTCGGCACCGTCTCGAGGGCGCCGCGGTAGGTGCCGATTCCGACGATGTCGATCTTCCCCTGGCCGGCGGCGCGCAGCTTGCGGCCGCAGCTGGCCAGCCGTTTGCCGCCCGAGCTGCGCAGCACGACTGCTTCGCCGCTGCGGTGCGCCTGGTAGCTGCGGGCTGGGTCGAGCGCCACTCCGCAGGCGCTGGTGGCGGCGCTGAAGCCGACGTCGCCGCCGGAGACGTCGAGCAGGACGCGGACCACGCGCGGCCCGGAGATCGTCCCGATCGTCGTCCCCGTGAAGTAGTGGCCGAGGATGAACTGGTAGCCCTTGCCGTGCAGGGCGTAGCCGTAGGCGCCGTAGGCGCTCATCCCGACCCCGTGGCCGAAGCCGCGGCCGTGGACGACCCAGTCGACGCCGGCCTGCGCGGTCGCCGGCAGCGCCAGGCCGGCGCAGGCGAGGAGAGCCGCGATTGCACGGGCGAGCGCTGGGTATCTGCAGGATCGGCGCATCTCTCGGGAAACAGGTTCGCCGCCCGCAAGTCGCGGCCTCCCGATCCGGCCAAAGCCGAGCGCTAGGCTCATTGCAAGCGACGGAGAGGAGTCGGGATGGCAACGCAGACGCTGGACGCGGTCGATCACAAGCTGCTGGTGGCCGGCGAGTGGATCGAGACCGGCGAGTGGGGCGAGGTCAAGAGCCCCTACGACGGCAGCCCGGTCGGGCGGGTCGCGCTCGGCGACGAAGCCACGGTCGAGCGCGCGGTCGCCGCCGCGCACGAGGCCTTCCTCGCCGCCGACTTCCCCCAGCACGAGCGCGCCGCGACCCTGGACCGCGCCGCCGAGCTGGTCGGCGAGCGGGTCGAGGACCTGGCGCTGACGATCGCCGCCGAGGCCGGCAAGCCGATCAAGACCGCCACGGTCGAGGCGCAGCGCTGCGTCGACACCCTCACCTTCGCCTCGGTCGAGGCGCGCAAGCTGACCGGCGGCACGGTGCCGATGGAGGCCTCCGCCAGCGGCGCCGGCAAGCTCGGGGTGATGCTGCGCGTGCCCTACGGCGTCGTCGGCGCGATCAGCCCCTTCAACTTCCCGCTCAACCTGGTCGCCCACAAGCTCGGGCCGGCGATCGCCGCCGGCAACGCGATCGTCCTCAAGCCCGCCGGCCAGACGCCGATCTCGTCTCTGAAGCTGGCCGCGATCCTCAACGAGGCGGGCCTGCCCGAGGGCTGGCTCAGCGTCATCCCCGGCCCCGGCTCGAAGGTCGGCAACGCGATCGTCGAGCACGAGCTGACCAGGGCGATCACCTTCACCGGCTCGGCCGGGGTCGGCTGGGACATCCGCAGCCGCGTCCCCCACAAGAAGGTCAACCTGGAGCTGGGCTCGAACGCGCCGCTGATCGTCCATGCCGACGGCGACTGGGAGGCCGCCGCCGACAAAGCCCAGATCCATGCCTTCTCCCACGCCGGCCAGAGCTGCATCTCGATCCAGCGGATCCTCGTCCAGGAGGACATCGCCGAGGCCTTCACCGCGCGCCTCGTCGCCAACGTCGAGAAGCTGACGGTGGGCGACCCGCTCGACTCCGGCACCGACGTCGGCCCGCTGATCACCCCCGACGACCGCGACCGCGTCAAGGCCTGGGTCGACGAGGCGGTCGCCGCCGGCGCCGAGCTGCTGGCCGGGGGGGAGCTGGTCGACGAGGGCCGCTGCCTGGCACCGACCCTGCTCGGCTCGCCGCCCAAAGACGCCAAGGTCTGGTGCGAGGAGATCTTCGGCCCGGTGGCCACGATCGATACCTACAAAGAGTTCGGCGAGGCGCTGGCGATGGCCAACGACTCCAAGTTTGGCCTCCAGGCCGGTGTCTTCACCCGCGACATCGGCCGCGGCCTCGAGGCCGGCCGCACCCTCGAGTTCGGCGGCGTCCTCATCAACGAGGTGCCGACCTTCCGCGCCGATCAGCAGCCCTACGGCGGCGTCAAGGACTCCGGCAACACCCGCGAGGGCCCCTCCTTCGCCGTCCTCGAGCTGACCGAGGAGCGCTTCGTCACCCTGCAGGGGTAGCGCGCCGCCTACTCGTGCGGGCGGGCCATGCGGCGGTGGTCCAGCGCCTCCTCGAGGATCGCCGGCTCGACGCCCTGCTCCAGCGCCACGTCGCGCAGCGAGCGGCCCGACTCGGCCGCGGTTTTGACGATGTCGGCGGCGCGGTCGTAGCCGATGTGGGGGTTGAGCGCGGTCGCCGTCGCCAGGGTGGCCTCGGCGTGGCGCGTCGTCATCTCCTCGTTGGCTTCCAGCCCGGCGACGCATTTCTCGTCGAGCAGGCGCGAGGCGGAGGCGAGCAGCTTGATCGAGTCGAGCAGGTTGCGGGCGATCAGCGGCACCCGCACGTTGAGCTCGAACTGGCCCTGGCTGCCGGCGATCGTGATCGCGGCGTCGTTGCCGATCACCTGGGCGGCGACCTGGATCACGACCTCCGGGATCACCGGGTTGACCTTGCCGGGCATGATCGAGGAGCCCTTCTGCAGCTCCGGCAGGCGCAGCTCGGCGAGGCCGGCGCGGGGGCCGGAGCCCATCAGCGCCAGGTCGTTGGCGATCTTGTTGAGCGAGACGGCGTAGACCTTCAGCGCCCCCGAGAGCTCGACCAGGGCGTCGCGGTTGCCCTGCGCCTCGAAGGCGTCGAGCGGCCCGGAGATCTCCAGGCCGGTGTCGGCGGCGAGCTTCTCCCGCACCTTGGCGGCGAACTCCGGGTGGGTGTTGAGCCCGGTCCCGGTGGCGGTGCCGCCGAGCGGGATCTGGCCGACCCGGCGCAGCGTCGCCTCGACCCGCTGGATCCCGAGCCGGACCTGCGCCGCGTAGCCGCCGAACTCCTGCCCGAGGGTGACCGGGACCGCGTCCATCAGGTGGGTGCGGCCGGCCTTGACCACGTCGGAGAACTTCCCGGCCTTGGCCTCCAGCGCCGACTCCAGCCCGCCCATCGCCGGCAGCAGGTCGCGGGTTACCTCGTCAAGCGCCGCCAGGTGCACGGCCGAGGGGAAGACGTCGTTGGAGGACTGCCCCATGTTGACGTGGTCGTTGGGGTGGGCGCCCTCGCCGGCGAGGTTTGCGAGCACCTCGTTGGCGTTCATGTTCGAGGAGGTGCCGGAGCCGGTCTGGAAGACGTCGACCGGGAACTGGCCGTCGTGCTTGCCCTCGCCGACCGCCTTGCCGGCCGCGGCGATGCGCTCGGCGAGGTCGCCGTCGAGCAGCCCCAGCTCGCCGTTGGCCTCGGCCGCGGCGGCCTTGACCCGGCCCAGCCAGCGGACCACGGGCACCGGCACCGGCGTGCCGGAGACGGGGAAGTTGTCGACGGCTTTGGTGGTCTCGCCACCCCAGAGCTGCTCAGTCAAGTCGGGCCTCCATCGAAGATCGTTGTGCCAAGGAGGGTATTCACCGCCGCCGCCCGGCGCGGTTCCGGGAGGCGAGCAGCTTTTCCCTGCCGGTGAGGCCGAGCAGCGCTTGGGCGGTGCTCCAGGCAGGCGTCGGATCGGCGCTCGCCGTGTAGGCGATCACGCCGTTGGGGCGGGCGAGGGAGGAGAGGAAGTCGAGCGGGGTTTTGCCGGTCGACGACTGGATCCGCGCGCCGGCACCGGCGACTCGCAGGGCAACCAGGGCAAGGCCGGTGCTCTGAGAGTTCGAGGTCCCCCCGGGGAGGGACGGGAAGCCGCCGTCGGCCGCCTGGGCGGAGCGGACGAAGGCACTACCGCGTCGCGCCGGAGTCGTCAGGCCCGCACGGGCTAGCACCCAGGTGGCGAGGCCGGTGGTGTCGATGTCGGGCGCCACCCCGGGGCGGAAGCCGAAGCCGCCGCTTGGGCCTTGGACCGAGGCGAGCCAGCGGGCCGCCTCTCGTGCCACACGCGGACGGCGGCTTTCCAAGGCCAGGACGGCGACGGCGGTTGCGTTGACGTCTTCGTCCAGCGAGCCATCGCGCAACTGCCCGAGCCTGCCCTGGATCAGCGCCGATGCGGCCCGCGCCGGGTCGGCTCCTCGTCGCAGCGCCAGTGCCAGCCGTCCCCAGTCCGCCCCCGCCGCTTCGCGCGAGCGCCGCAGATAGCCCGCCGCCCGCGCTGCGAGCGCTCGCAGCCTGGTGGCCGGCGGTCCGACTTCTCCCACGTGAGTTGGGCTTTCGGCCTGTGGGAGGGCGGGACCACTGGGGTTGCCGGGAGCGACCGGAGCGGAGTCGCCGAAGAGGGGGCCGTAGAAGAAGTGGATGGAATCACCATCCGCGACCTGAGTCAGGCAGCCGCCGCTGACGAAGCGGCCGTTGACGCTCAGCGACCAGTAGCGGTCGGGCGCGGCCGACGCGTAGGGGCCGATGCGGTCGACGAAGAAGTCGCGGAAGCTCGGGTCCCAGTTGCCGCGCCAGGCGATGCCGGCGCTGCGCATAGCGTCGTCGAGCGCGCCGGTGGCGGTTGCCGCCGGGCTCGCCTCGGGTGGGCCGGAGCAAGCATGCGGGCCGCTGCCGTCGCCACCGTCGACGGGGTGCGGCAGCGTGGTCACGCTGCCGGCGAAGAGCGGCACCGGGCCGGTCGAGCTGTCGACCAGGAGGTCCACGGTCGCTCCCCGCGCGGGGGCGACCGCCACCACGGCCGCGAGCACGACCGTGGTGGCGATTGCGGTGAGGCGGCCGCTCACCCGGCGATGAACCGCCTCGCGTGGGTAAGGCGAACCGCGCCGTCTTCGGCGCGAGTGGCCGCGGTCAGGCGCAGCTTCAGCCGGCGCCTCTCTGTCAGCCGCTTGCGCAGCGCCTCGGTCGTGGGGATCGTCAGCGTGCTCGCCGATCCCGAGCCGACCTCGTAGGCGCCCGCGCCGCCGCCGATCAACCTCCCGCTGCGGTGCTTGCGGAACTGCGCGGTCAGCAGGCCGCGGCAGCCGTCATCGCCGAGCCCTCGTGGACAGCGTGCCTCGACCTCGACGACGCCGTCGTTCCAGCGGGCCTCGCCGGTGAGGGAGAGCCGTGGCCCGCGGCTGACCTTCTGCCGCACCGGCTCGACCGGCGGCACCGTGACCCTGGGTGCGGGTCCGGGGTTGGCGACCGTCGCACCGAACTTGAGGAAGACGAGGTCGCCGAACCCGATCGGCTCACTGGTCTCGGCCTCTGCGGCCGCACCGCCGATGCGGACGCTCCAGCCGTAGTCGGATGTCGCGGCGACGCCGTCGAGCGAGGCGACGCCGGTCCCGTCCGGACCTGGGCTGGTGGCGAAACCATCGACGCAGGCGCCCGGTGCCGAGGCGGCTTTGGCGTCGGCCAGGACCGCACCGATGCCGGAGCCGTTGGCGACGTCCACCCGGCACATGCGTACGTCATTCGCGCCTGGGCCGTGGTCGATCACCAGCGTGATCGGGACCGTGGTCCCCGGCGTCACGTCCGCGGCCGGCCGCACTGCTGGGCCGGCCCCGCCGATCCGAGCCGGCGGCTCGGTCGAGAAGCCGATCCCGCCCAGAGGGCGCACCGAGTCGAACGTCTCGAATGTCCCGCCGTCGAATTCTTCGGTCCAGGCGAAGTGACCGTCGGGCTTCTGCATCGAGACCAGGTAGTCGAGCGGGGTCTTGTCCTGCGCGGTCGTCCATTCCGGCCCCTGCGGGTCGATCCCGCACTGGATCAGGCCGCTGGTCACCCACGAGGTGGTATCGGTGTTGACACCGATGCCGAACGATTCCGGCGGAGCGATGAAGCCGCCCGTGGCCGGGTCCTGGAGCGTGTGCAACAGGCCGAGTGCTTTCTGCAGGTCGGGGTCATCGGTGCCCACCCCCGCCGCGCAGAAGGCGGCGACCACGGAGCCGGTCATGTCGGTGTCGGCGGGCGCCCCAGGGGAGGCGTTCCAGGTCCAGCCGCCGTCGGGCAGCTGCTTGGTCCGCAGGTAGTCGACGATCCGGCGCAGCAGCTCCGGCGGTGCCCCGGCCTGGTGCAGCGCCAGGACCCCGAAGATGTCGTCGTTGAGTAGCCCAGGTTCGCCGATCTGGGTGCCGTCCCATAGTTCGGCCACCCTGGCGACGAGGTTGCTGGTGGTGGTGTCGGCCGCGGTCGAGAGCCGCGAGGTCTGGATCCCACCGGCGACGCCGGCGAGGATCCCGCGCTCGGCGTCGGTCCCGGCTCCACCCGGACCCGTCGCCTGCCATTCGTCCAGGTAGAAGTCCTGGGCGCTGTCCGCGCTGAGCGAGGTGCGGACGTCGGCGGCGTTGACGCCGGCCGCGGCGAGGGCGGTCATTCCCCAGTCGCTGCCGAGGTCGCCGCTTTCCTGCTGGCCGGTCTCGAACCAGCCGGCACCGCGCTCGGCTGCGAGCTGGGCCTGGGCGGGCGTCACGTAGGCGCCGGCGCTGCCCGCAAAGCCCGCGCTTGCCACCAGGGTCAGGGCCAGTGCACACAATGCGTGCAGGGGCCTTTTGAGTGAGTTCAACTTTGGCGTCATATCGCCGTCTCCTTTTTCAGGGGCGGCGACGCACGCACACATGGCGAGTGAGCCGGCCGCCTAGTCGCGAGGCGAACCTCCTTGCGACTCTCGGCCGGATATTCGGGCTCGGGATCGTCCTCCTGACCCCCTTCCCGGGCCCGATTCGGGCCCAGTGGGACTACTGGTCAGTCGTCACCCACACCGCTGCGCGTCAGCCCCGGATTCACACCGGAGTTCCCCACGCCGCGAGTCGCGGCCACCCTAACACCGCGTCGGTCAGCCGTGTTCGTGGCCGGCGTCGAAGCCCTGCTCATAGGCGCTGAGGAAGGCCGACGGGAGCGGTTCGCGGCCGGGCGCGTAGCGGGCGGCGACGGCGAGGCGGCGGAGCAGGTCGGCGTGGATCCCTTCGGAGCCGTCGGCGCCGCGCTGGGCGGCTCCGATCAGGTAGCCGAGTTGCAGGGCGGCGGGGCTCGAGGGCACGGCCCTGGCTTCGCCGTTGAGCTCGGTCGCCGCCTCGACCGTCGCTTCGCCGACGCTCGCCAGGTCGCCCGCCGTCTGGTTCTCCGCCAGGCACTCGCTGATCGGCGTGTCCCCCGCCAGCTTCACGGTGCGCGGAGCATCGGCGAGAGCGGCCAGGTAGATCTCTTTCCCCTGCAGACAGGCGACCGGGGTCGAGTCGTCCTGGCTGCCGCAGCCGCCGGCGAGGGCGGCGAGGAGGCAGGCGCAGGCGACCGCGAACGAGGCACGCATCGCCCGCATCCTATGGAGCCGCAGGCGACCGCGGCTCAGTCGTGGACGCGGGGGCCGAGGCCGCCGGTGCGGACCGTGGAGATGCCGCCGTAGGGCCCGGGCGGTGCCTGCGGAGCGGGGGAGCGGGTGCCGCGCGGCACGCCAGTCGGTTCGCCGGGGCCGACCGGGAAGACTTCGACCCATTCGGCCAGCTGGAACTGGGCCGCCGGCGCGTGGTTCCAGGAGAGGTGGAGGTGGTTGCCGCAGCCGTGGCCGGCGTCGCCGTCGTAGCCGACCCAGCGGAAAGGGAGGACCGGCTCGTTCTGGACCGGCTCGGCCCAGAGGGCGAGGCTGGTGATCGGCGCCCAGGCGGCGTCGCACTTGGTCCCGGCCCCCAGCGGCACCAGGTCGACGGCGAGGCCGTTGTAGTGATCGGAGCCCTTGGTGTGGCATTCGTCGCAGCCGACGTGTTCGCCGTCGGGCAGCGGGCCCGAGTAGCCGTCGGTGACGAAGATCGGGTAGCGCTGGGCGATCCAGCGCAGGTCGGGCAGGATCCGCTTGTCGACCATGTCGCCGGCTTCGTGCGGGATCGAGGCCGGGATCGGGACGATCTTGCCGGGCGCGTAGACGATGCGGGTGGGGCCCGGCGGCGAGGCGGTCGTGCTGGGCTCCGGGGTGGCCGAGGAGTTGGCGACGCCGCCGAGCACGACCGCGCAGACGAGCGCGGCGGCGAGGCCCAGGCGTTCGACGATGGGCGGCAGGTGCAGAGGTCGGCTCCTCATTCCCTCGCTTATCGACACCCACCCACGCCGGCCTTGAATCTCGCCGGATAGGGTTCGGGACGATGCCGACGGTCCGCGACGCGACGTTCGACCTCTTCCGCGCCCATGGGATGACGACGATGTTCGGCAACCCCGGCTCGACCGAGCTGCCTATGTTGGCGTCGTTCCCCTCGGACTTCCGCTACGTGCTCGGCCTGCAGGAGGCGGTCGTGGTCGGGATGGCCGACGGCTTCGCCCAGGCCTCGGGCAAGACCACCGTCGTCAACCTCCACACCGCGCCCGGCGTCGGCAACGCGATGGGGGCGATCTTCAACGCCCAGGCCAATCACTCGCCACTGCTGGTCACCGCCGGCCAGCAGGCGCGGGCGCAAATCACTCTGCAGGCGAACCTGACCAACCGCGACGCGACGCGGATGCCGCACCCGCTGGTCAAGTGGTCCTACGAGCCGCCGCGGGCCGAGGACGTGCCGCTGGCACTGGCCCACGGCGCCCACCTCGCCGGCCTGCCGCCGCGCGGCCCCGTCTTCGTCTCGCTGCCGATGGACGATTGGGGGGCGGAGGTCGACGCCGGCGACGCCCAGGCGGCGATCGAGCGCAGGGTGACCGGCCGCGCCAGCGCCGACCCGGAGGCGATCCGCGCCCTCGCCGCCGCCCTCGACGCCGCCACCAACCCGGTCCTCGTCGCCGGCCCCGACATCGACACCAGCGGCGCCTGGGACCTTGGCGTCGCCCTCGCCGAGCGCCAGCGGCTGCCGGTCTGGGCCTCGCCGGCGACCGGCGGCGTCCGCCTCGGCTTCCCCGAGAGCCACCCCAACTTCCGCGGCGTACTGCCGCCGGCGATCGGCCCGGTCGGGCAGACGCTCAAGGGCCACGACCTGATCCTCGTCGTCGGCAGCTCGGTCTTCCCCTACTACCCGCACATCCCTGGGCCGCTGCTGCCACAGGGGGCGAAGCTGGTGGCGATCACCAGCGACCCCGACGAGGCGGTGCGGGCACCGATGGGCGACGCGATCGTCGCCGACGTCAAGCTCAGCCTGGAAGCGCTGCTGGCGGCGGTCCCCGAGTCGGCGCGCCCGGCGCCGGAGCCGAACCCCGGGCCGGGCGAAATCCCGCCCAGCGACCCGCTCAACCCCTCGACCGTCCACACCGCCCTGGCCGAGGTCCTGCCCGAGGACGCGATCGTCGTCCTCGAGTCCCCCTCCAGCACCCTCGCCCTGCGCAACCAGCTGCGGATCTCGCGGCCCGGCAGCTACTACTTCAGCGCCGGCGGCGGCCTCGGCTTCGGCCTCGCCGCCTCGGTCGGCGTCCAGCTCGCGCAGCCGAGCCGCCCCGTCGTCTGCGTGCTCGGCGAGGGCTCTGCCCAGTACGCGATCACCGCCTTCTGGAGTGCCGTCGCCTACGACACCCCGGTCACCTTCCTGGTCCTGCGCAACGAGGAGTACGCGATCCTCAAGTGGTTCGCCGAAGTCGAGGGGGTGACCGGCGCGCCCGGCCTCGACCTGCCCAAGCTCGACGTCGCCGCGGTCGCCGAGGGCTACGGGGTCGAGGCGCACCGGGCCAACGATCGCGACGGCGTCCGCGGGGCGCTCGCCACGGCCATCGCCTCCTCCAAGCCGGAGCTGGTCGAAGTCCCGGTGACGCCGGGCATGTCCCTCTTCTAGGCGATGGCGCTGCTGCAGCGGAGCCCGCAGTCGCTCGCCCCGCCGCCGAGCGAGCCGGCGCCCGACCGCGCCCCCGACGAGATCGCCGCTGGCGTCGCGCAGCCGCTGCGCGGCGAGCTCGAGGCGCTGCTCGGCGCCAGCCGCGTCCTCGCCAAGGCCGGCGACATCGTCAAGTACGCCTCCGACGCCAGTCCCTACCGGCTCTTCCCCCGGGCGGTGGTGATGGCGCACGAGGCCGGAGACGTCGCCAAGGTCCTCGCCTACGGCCGCGAGCAGGGGATCCCGGTCACCTTCCGCGCCGGCGGCACCAGCCTCAACGGCCAGGGCCAGAGCGACGGCATCCTCGTCGACGTGCGCCGCCACTTCGGCGGCGTCGCGGTCGAGCCCGGCGTCCCGCGCGAGGGCGGAGCCGAGGTCGAGGCGGCCCTCGTCCGGGTCAAGCCCGGGACCGTGCTCGGCCACGCCAACCGCGTGCTCGCCCCGCACGGGCGCAAGCTCGGCCCCGACCCGGCCAGTACCGACATCGCCTGCGTCGGCGGCGTCATCGCCAACAACTCGGGCGGGATGCGCTGCGGCACGACCAGGGACTCCTACTCGACCGTGCGCTCGATGACCCTGGTCCTGCCCTCGGGGACGACGATCGACACCGCCGCCCCGGGCGCCGAGGAGCGCTTCGCCGCAGCCGAGCCGGAGCTGGCCGCCGGCCTCGCCGCGATCCGCGACGAGATCCGCGCCGACGAGGAGCTCAGCACCCGCATCCGCCGCAAGTTCGCGATCAAGAACACCACCGGCTACCGCCTCTGCGCCTTCCTCGACGGCGACCAGCCGCTCGACATCTTCCGCCGCCTCGTCGTCGGCTCCGAGGGCACCCTCGCCTTCGTCGCCGAGGCGGTCTTCGAGACCGTGCCGCTGCCTGCCCGCACCACCACCGCCTGGGTCCACTTCCCCGACATCGACC
>DATBXZ010000329.1:0-2094 GCA_036513995.1 Solirubrobacterales bacterium
ATGACCCCTTGCCGTTGCTGCTCGGCGCCTACGAAGAGCACGGCCCGATCTTCAGCATGCGGCTGCTGCACTCGCGGGTCGTCTTCATGCTCGGCCCGGAGGCGAACCACTTCGTCACCGTCGGCCACCCGGAGAACTTCCACTGGCGCGAGTCGAGCTTCGGCGACCTGATCCCGCTGCTCGGCGACGGCCTGCTGACCGTCGACGACGACTACCACGACCGCGCCCGGGCGATCATGATGCCCGCCTTCCACCGCGAGCAGATCGTCGCCTCGGTGACGGCGATGGCGGCGGAGGCCGAGCGGGCGATCGCCGCCCTGCCGGTGGGAGGTATCGTCGACGTCTACGACTGGATGCGCAACCTGGCGATGCGGATCGCGATGCGGGCGCTGCTCGGGCTCGATCCCGACGAAGCCGGCAGAGGGGGTACCGCGGCCGAGCACTTCGAGCGCGCCCTCGGCTACTACGGGATCGACTTCCAGTGGCGCCTGGTCCGCGGGCCCGGCTCGCCCTGGAGCAAGATGATCGCCTCGCGGCGGGTGCTCGACGAGATCGTCTTCGGCGAGATCGCCCGCCGCCGTGCCGACCCCGACCCGAGCCGCCAGGACATCCTCAGCCTCCTGGTCGGGGCCCGCGGCGAGGACGGGGAGGCGTTCACCGACCGCGAGGTCCGCGACCAGGTGATGACGCTGATGTTCGCCGGCCACGACACCTCGACCTCGACCGTGACCTTCATGCTCCACGAGCTGGCCCGCCACCCCGATGTGGTCGCCAAGCTCCACGAGGAGCAGGACCGGGTACTGGGCCGGGAGGCCCCGAACGCCGAGCAGCTCGAACGCGAGATGCCCTACCTGGAGATGGTGCTCGACGAGGTTCTGCGCCTCTACCCGCCGGCCTGGATCGGCCCCCGCCGCGCCGTCCGCGAGTTCGAGTTCGGTGGCTACACCGTGCCCAGGGATGCCTACGTCAATTACTGCTCCTGGGCCAGCCACCGCATCCCCGAGGTCTTCCCCGACCCCGAGGCCTTCGTCCCCGAGCGCTTCACCCGCGAGCGCAAGGCGGCGCTGCCGCGCGGCGCCTACGTCCCCTTCGGCGGCGGCTCGCGGATCTGCATCGGCAAGCGCTTCGGCCAGACCGAGGTGAAGCTGGTGGCGACGATGCTGCTGCAGCGCCTGCGCCTCGACGCCCTGCCTGGCCGCACGATCGCGATCCGCCAGATGCCGACTCTCTCGCCCGTCGGCGGCCTGCGGATGCGGGTCCACCAGCGTGCCGCCTAGACTCGCGACGCGATGCGCGCGCTGGTCATCTCCGACACCCACTTCGGCGCCTGGACTGGCCGTGACCTGTTGCGCGAGGAGTTCTTCCTCGAGCGCCTGGCGCCGCAACTGGAGGGGATCGACGAGCTGATCTTCCTCGGCGACCTCTTCGACTTCCTCTTCGGCTCGGTCGAGGAAGCGGTCGACGCCGCCGACGGGCTGCTGCGCCTGATCGCCGAGAAGATGGCCGGCGGGCGGCTGGTCTTCCTCGCCGGCAACCACGACCACCACCTCGTCCACCGCGACGAGGAGGACCGGCTGGAGACGAAGCTGGCAAGCGGCCACCGGCCGACGGTCCCGCCCGGTCCGGGCTTCTTCCGCGAGTTCCTCGAGCGGCGCCTGCCCGGGGTCGAGATCGAGATCGCCTACCCGACCTACCGCTACGGTGGCGTTCTCTGCACCCACGGTCACTACCTCGACCCGCACGCTCGCCTCAGCGGCTCGCGCGGCGACCGTCTGCTGACCCGGACCCTGTGGGCGATCGCCGCCGGCGGTCCCGAGCAGCCGACCTGCATCGAGGACTACGAGTCGGTGATTACGCTGCTGACCGAGTGGCTCTACATCGCCGCCCAGATGCCGCACGGCACCCACGCCCAGCAGAACGTCTTCCGCACCGCGCAGCGGGCGGGGCGCTTCGCCCAGGCGCTGGGGGCGCCGGTCAGGGGAGCCGAGCGCCTGGCCGCGAAGCTGCGAGATCGCGACGGGAAAGGGGTGGAGGGGCCTGGGCCCATGCCCAGCGAGGCGCACTTCGACGCCGTCGTCCGCGGCGAGGCCGAGC
>DATBXZ010000330.1:0-3215 GCA_036513995.1 Solirubrobacterales bacterium
CATCTCGCCGTCGGGGCCCTGCAACGGCAGGCCGGCGTTGGGGATGCAGTGGACGGGGAGCGGGCTGGACTCGCCGAGGAAGCGGATCGCGTCGCGCATATCCTCGGGGCCGGTCGAGCAGTTGAGCCCGATCACGTCGACGTCGAGCGCCCGCAGCGTCGTCAGCACCGCCTGGATGTCGGTCCCCAGCAGCATCTTGCCGCCGTTGGGCAGCAGCGACACGCTGCACTGGATGGGCAGCACCCGGTCCTCGGCCTTGAACGCGGCGCGGGCGCCGAAGATCGCCGCCTTGACCTCGAGGATGTCCTGTGCGGTCTCGATGATGATCAGGTCTGCGCCGCCTTCGACCAGGCCCCGCGCCTGTTCGGCGAAGACCTCGACCAGGGTGGCGAAGGAGATGTCGCCCAGGGTCGGGTCGGTCGAGGCGGGGAGGAACCCGGTCGGGCCGATCGAGCCGGCTACGAAACGGTCCGGCCCCGCCGCCTTGCGGGCGATCTCGGCGGCCCTGGTGTTGATCTCGAGCGTGTGCTCGCCGAGCCCCCACTCTTCGAGCTTCAGCCGCGAGCCCTGGAAGCTGTCGGTCTCGACCACCTCGGCGCCGGCTTCCAGCATCGAGGTGTGGACGCCCTCGATCACGTCTGGCCGGTTCAGGACCAGCGCCTCGTGGCACTTGCCCTCGAGCCCGCCGTAGTCCTCCCGGGTCAGCTCGAACTCCTCCAGGGTCGCGCCCATGCCGCCGTCGTAGACGACGATGCGCTGCTTGGTTGCGGCTATGAAATCGCGCTCGACCATGAACCCAAAGAGGCTACCGGGGCGCTTGCGTGGCTCCTCGGTTACGTATTTCGTGCACGGGGAACCACGCGATCGCCGGGAAGGGTCAGCCGCGCATGCCGAGGCGACGCTTGACGTCGCGAGCGTTGAACGCCTGCGCGATCCGGCCGACGAGGCCGCGGCGGGCCTTGGTGTAGGGGAACCAGGTCGGCTCGCGCTTGCCGCTGAAGCGGGTGACCACGATCGACTCGGGACGGCAGTACTTCTTGATCCCGTACTCGCCGTGGCGGAAGCCGATCCCAGACTCCTTCCAGCCGCCCATCGGCACGTCCATCGCCAGGTAGTTGACCAGCACGTCGTTGACGTTGACGGCACCGCACTCGACCCGGCGGGCGACCCGCTCGGCTCGCTCCTTCTCGCCGAAGACCGAGGCGGAGAGCCCGTAGCGGGTGTCGTTGGCCAGGCGCAGCGCCTCCTCGGAATCGCGCACCTTCATCACGCCGACGACCGGCCCGAAGGTCTCGTCGCGCATCACCTTCATCGAGTGGTCGACGTCGACCAGGACGGTCGGTTCGAAGTAGTCGCCCGGCCCCTCGACGCGCTTGCCGCCGGTCAGGGCCCGGGCACCGGAGGCGATCGCGTCGTCGACCTGCCCGGCGACGATCGCGGTCTGGTTCGGCGAGGTCATCGCCCCGACGTCCTTGGCGAAGGCCTTGCCGTCGTCTCCCTGGCGCAGGCCGCTCACCTCCTTGGTCAGCTTGCGCACGAACTCGTCGTAGGCAGGCTCCTCGACGTAGATCCGCTCCACCGAGATACAGATCTGACCGGAGTTCATCATCCCGCCGTAGGTGGCCGCGTTCGCCGCCCGGTCGAGGTCGGCGTCGGCGAGGACGATCATCGGATCCTTGCCACCGAGCTCGAGGCTGACCGGGGTCAGCGTCTCGGCGGCGCGTGCCATCACCTTGCGGCCGGTGCGGTCGGAGCCGGTGAACTGGACGAAGTCGGCAGCATCGACCAGGGCCCCGCCGGTCTCGCCGATCCCCTGCACGCAGTCGAGCACGTCCGGGCCGCCGATCTCCTCCTTCCAGGCCTTGACCACCTCGGCCAGCCCCAGCGGCGTGAACTCCGAAGGCTTGATCACCACCGCGGCGCCGGCCTGCAGCGCCGGGATCGCGTCGCCCAGGGCCAGGGTCAGCGGGAAGTTCCAGGGGCTGATGATCCCCACCACCGGGTAGGGGCGGTACTGGATGCTGAGCTTCTTCGAGGCGAGCAGTGGCGAGTGCGGGCGGACGCTCTCCTCGCCGATGAACTTCTCCGCCTTGCTGCCGTAGAAGTTGATCAGGTCGGTGAGGTAGATCGCCTCGGTGGTGGCGTCGGCGCGGACCTTGCCGGTCTCGGCCTGCATCGTGTCGCCGACCCGCTCGGCGTTGTCGAGCAGCCAGTCGCGCAGCTTGCCGAGCCAGAAATAACGCCCCTCGATCCCCAGCGCCTCCCAGTCGGCCTGGTTGGCGCGCACCCGGGCAACGGTCGCGGCGACGACCTCGGGCGAGTCGACCGCGATCGTCTCGATCAGGGCGCCGGTCGCCGGGTTGTGGACGTCGAGCGTCGCGGCTGCGGCCGCTCCGGCGCCGTTCGTCGCTCCGCTTGCCTGCGTGCTCGTCTCGGCGGTGCCGCTCTCCACTGGGTGCTCCCTTCGTCGACCCTTGGCTGGTCAGCCAACTGTACTCGGCCGCGCGGGATCGCGGGCGGGGAAGGACCGCGCTCAGCGCGGGACGAGGCGGAAGACCGGGCCGGAGATCGAGGCGACGTAGACGTGGTGGGCGTCGTCTTCGCCGAAGGAGCTCGGACTTGCGACCGCGAGGCCGAGCTTGCGGTCGCCGCCGGCCCGTTTCAAATGCGGGACGAGGCTGCGCAGCTGGCCCTCGCAGAGGTCGGCGTAGAGATAGCGCCCATAGAGAGAAGGCAGGCCGCGGTCGTGGACCACGTAGCCGCCGATGATCGAGCAGCTGCCGTCGCGGCTGTGGCTGTAGGCGAAGATCGGCTTGGTCGTGCCGCCGGGGTCCGGGGTGCCGCTGTTTTCTTCCGTGTACGGGGCAAATCCCTCGAGGGCGTCCCAGCCGAAGTTGGCCCCGCTTGCCGCCGCCACCGTCGTGTAGTCGAGCTCCTCGAACCGGTTCTGGCCGACGTCGCCGATCGCGATCCGCGGCTGTCCGGCGCTGACCGTGTCGAAGGAGAAGCGGAAGGGGTTGCGCAGGCCGTAGCTGTAAATCTCGTCGCGTCCGGGCCTGCCGACGAAGGGATTGCTGGGCGGCACCGTGTAGGCCGCGCCACCGTTGGGCCGGGGGTCGATTCGCAGCAGCTTGCCCAGCAGCACGTCCTTGTTCTGAGCGTTGTTCGGCGGGTCGCCGCCGGAACCGCCATCGCCGGTGCCGAAGTAAAGGAGG
>DATBXZ010000331.1:0-5872 GCA_036513995.1 Solirubrobacterales bacterium
CGCTGGTCGCCGGTGACGAGGTCAGCGTGCCGGCGGGCATCCCGCACGACTGGTGGAACGCCGGCGAGGAGGATGCCAGCGTCCTGGTCGAAATCGCGCCGCTGAATACCCGCTTCCTGGAGATGCTGGCGACCCTGTTCGGGCTGGCCAACGCCGGCAAGACGAACGCCAAGGGCATGCCCAACCCGCTCCAGCTTGCCCTGATCGGCCAGGAGTTTGCCGACGTGATCGTCTTCACCAAGCCACCGCGGCCGGTGCAGAAGGTGGCCTTCGGGGTCCTCGGCGCGCTCGGGCGCAGGCGCGGCTATCGCGGCTTCTACCCGGAGTACCTGCGGCCGCAGGCGCGGGTGGCTCCGGACCCGGCCGTGGTCGCGCTCGCCGGCGTGACACCGCCGGCCGAGGCGGGCTAGTAGCCCGGCGGGTGGCGGGCGAGGAAGCCGGCCGTCGAAGTGGGGGCGAGGTGCCAGCGGGGGCCGGTGCCCTGTGCGTCGCCGACCGTGTCCCAGCGCAGGCCGGCGATCTCGGCGAAGGTGTGGTCGGCGTTGGCGTAGACGGTGATCCACTTGCCGGGGCCGGGGGCGCCCCAGCCCTCGAGCGCGCCGGAGGTGAGGGGTTCGGGGATCAGGCCGCCGCCGAAGAGGGCGAAGCTGACCGAGCCGGAGCAGTCGTAGCCGTAGGAGTAGAAGGAGCCGTGACCGCCGCCCCAGATGTAGGGCCGGCCGACGATTGCGTTTGCGTTGTTGATCACGCCCTTGATCGCTTCCGGCGCGTCCGGTGGGGCAAGGGCGATGCCGGTGAGCAGGATCGAGGTCGAGTTGCCGCCGCCCGCCGGGGTGTGGGCGAAGATCTTCTGACCGGCGGCGATGCTGTGGCGCTGGACCGCGGTGCCGTTGGAGCCGGCCGAGGCTGCCGGCATCTTCGCCGGATCGGTGGGAGCGGCCGGCGCTTCCGGGGCTTGGGCCGCCGGAGGGGCGCTTTTGCCGGAAGCGGCGTTGGCTTCGACTCGCCGGCGCGCTTCCATCAGCGCCAGCCCGCTGCCGAGCGCCCCAAGCGCCTGGTCGGCGTTGGTGGTCGAGGCGATGGCGCTCAGGACCGTGTTGCCAAGTTCCCCGAGGCCGTCCACTTTCCGGGTGCCGGCGGCGTCGGCGGGGCCGCAGAGGGCCAGCAGGGCGATGGCACAGAGCAGCGCCGACGCGACGGCGCGGGCGGTTCGGCGACGACGAAACCGGCTTCTCGAAAAGGTCTTCATTCAGCTCCTGCCTCGATGACACGATAATGAGCGCGCGCATGGAGGGAATCCGCATCACCCACGTCGGCGGTCCGACCGTCCTGATCGAGGTCGGCGGCTGGCGGCTGCTGACCGATCCGACCTTCGACGCGCCCGGTCGCAAATACAACTTCGGCTGGGGAACGAGCTCGCGCAAGCTGGCCGGGCCGGCGCTCGCCGCCGCCGACCTCGGCCCGATCGACGCCGTGCTGCTCTCCCACGACCATCACGACGACAACCTCGACGACGCCGGCCGGGCGCTGCTGCCCTCGGCCGGGGCGGTGGTGACCACGGTGCCGGGAGCGAAGCGGCTCGGCGGCAACGCGCGCGGGCTCGCGGCCTGGGCGTCGACGACGCTGGAGGCGCCGGGACGGACGCCGATCGAGGTGACCGCGACCCCCTGCCGTCACGGGCCGCCGCTGAGCCACCCGATCGTCGGCGAGGTCGTCGGCTTTGCCCTGCGCTGGGACGGGCAGGAGCACGGCGTGCTCTGGATCAGCGGGGACACCGTCCTCTACGACGGCGTCCGCGAGGTCGCCGACCGGCTCGAGGTCGACACCGCGCTGGTCCACCTCGGCGGCGTCAAGTTCCCGGTCTCCGGCCCGCTGCGCTACACGATGACCGCGGCCGAAGCGGTCGAGCTCTGCGGCCAAGTCAGGCCCCGCACGGCGATCCCGATCCACTATGAGGGCTGGAAGCACTTCCGCCAGGGACGGGAGGCAATCGAGGCCGAGTTCGCCGCCGCTCCCCAGACCTTCCGCGACAGCATCCGCTGGCTGCCGATCGGCGAGCCGGTCGAGCTTTCGTCCTAACGACCTCAGGCCGCTTCGGCGACGAACTCGTGCCGGTCTAGGTGTTTTGGTAGAGCGGGCCGTCGCCGCCCTCGGGCGGGGTCAGGCGGCCGCCCTTGGCGGTGATCGCGCCGCACTGGACGCAGTTGGTGTAGTTGACGATCACGTCGACATCGCCGCTCTCCGGCGCGTCCTCGGGGATCTCGTAGACGCCCGCCGGGCACATCCAGGCCCAGGTCTCGGCGATCTCCTGCGGCACCCGCTTCTGCACGCGGATGTGGTTCGGGGCGTCGTCGCGGGTCGCGTTGCCGCTGATGAAGACGCTGGAGAGCTTGTCGAACGTGTACTTGCCGTCCGGCTTGGGATAGCTGTCCCTGCTGTCGCCGATGAACATCGGCTGCTCGTCATTGCGGTGCAGCTTCCAGCGGCCGCCGGGGAAGTGGCCCTTGCTGAGGATCATCATCCCGACCAGCGGCATCCCCTTCAGCAGGCCCTTTTGGAACGGCTGGCGGGCGTTGCGCTGTTCGTAGAGATCCTTGCCGATGATCGAGTCGGCGACCGCCTCCTCGTAGGCCGAGAAGTCGTTGCTCCCCTCCTTCAGCGCGGCGTAGATCGCCTCTGCCGCCAGCACCCCCGACTCGATCGCGTAGTGGACGCCCTTCAGCGCCGTCAGGTTCATCGTCCCGGCGCCGTCGCCGACCAGCACCGTCCCCGGCGCCGAGGGCTTCGGCATCGCCCAGTAGCCGCCGGCGGGAAGCGCCTTGGCGCCCCAGCTGACCCGCTCGCCGCCGGCGAGGATCTTGCGCACCATCGGGTGGGTCTTGAACTCCTGCAGCAGGTCGTGGGCGGAGCTGGTCGCGTCGGCGTAGTCGAGGTCGAGGATGAAGCCGATCGAGACCAGGTCCTCGCCGGTCTTCTCGTCCTTCATCGGGTAGATCCAGGAGCCGCCGATCTGGTGGTACCTGGCGGAGATCTTCAGCGGCCAACCGCCCAGGGTGTGGACCACCCGGTCCAGCGGCTCCTTCACCTTCCAGACCTCTTTGACGCCGAGCTCCCAGACCTGCGGCTCGCGCCCCTCGTCGAGGTCGAACTCGCGCACGGCGGCGTCGGTGAGGTGGCCCCAGCAGCCCTCGGCCAGGACCGTCGCCTTGGCGGCGATGTCGGTGCCGGGCTCGAAGTTGCCCTGCTCCTCGCCCTCTTTGCCGCGCCCTTTGTCGCCGGAGCGGACGCCGACGACGGCTCCGTCCTCGACGATCAGCCGCGTCGCCGCGGTCTCGGTCAGCAGGTAGGCGCCCGCCTCCTCGGCCCGGGCCTGCATGTAGCGGCAGAGGGCGGCGACGGAGACCACCTCGTTGCCGTGGTTGCGCAGCGGCGGCGGTGGCGGGATGCGGAGCTTGCGCTTGCCGTTGGGGAGGAGGTAGATCGCCTCCTTCTCGACCTCGCCGAAGCCGAAGCCCTCTTGGCGCCACTGCTCGCGGCTGAGGTCGGGGAACAGCTCCTGCAGCGGGCCGGGGCGCATGACCGCGCCGGAGAGGTTGTGGCCGCCGCAGGTTTTCGCCTTCTCGATCACCGCGACCGGGACCTCGCCCAGCTTCCCCATCGTCTCCGGGTCGTCGGCCAGCAGCTGCAGCAGGCGGTTGGCGCAGGCGAGGCCGGCGGTGCCACCGCCGACGATCGCGACGCCGATCTCGATCCGCTCGTCCTCGCCGTCGAGCCCCCGCTTGACGAACTCCTTGTCGACGTCGACGGGAGGCGGGAACTCCGCCGGAGAGACCTTGCCGCTGCGGGAAGCCATGTGACATCCTTTCGTGTCGATTGACTCGTCAGTCAATCGTACAGCGGACGACCGAGGGGCCGAGGGTTTAATGGTTTGCTTAGGCGGCCGGGGGACAATCGCGGCGTGTGAAACTGCTGCTCGTCCCGTTCGCGATCGTCGCCTTCGTCCTCTTCCTGCTCATGTTGGGGGCGATCGGCCTGTTGATCGCGATGGGCGTGCTCGCGGTCTGCGGACGCGTCTGGCGCCTGGTGATGCGCCGGTGAGCCGATCCGGGCGGGCGGCGCTCAGCAGGAGTGGATGGCGGCGGCGCTCTTGACGACCTCGAAGGCGCTGCCCGGTATGCGCTTCAGCTGGTCGAGGTTTTCGTCGTCCCAGCGGCGGTCGCTGCTGCCGCCGAAGTACCAGTTGGAGCCGTTGTCGGCGACGATCAGGCCGTAGCGCTTCATCGCTTCGGCGATCGTGCGGGCGGGGCCGCTGAAGCCGCCGAGCCCGAAGCCGGCCTTCAGTCGCAGGCGCAGGCCCATCGGTGGCGCGGCGGGGCTGGCGGTGTCGCCGGCGCAGTGGACGGCGGGGTGGACGTAGGCGTTGCGGGTGCTGTCGAAGGTGACGCGGATCGCGTGTTCGAAATGGCCGGCGGCGGCTTCGTCGTAGCGGACCAGGCCGGGGAAGATCGGCAGCCCAGCGGCGTCGGCGGAGGTCCAGCCTTCGGGCCGCAGCGCGGTCGAGGAGAGGTTCCAGGCGACGCCGGAGTCGGCGTTCCAGTGCGGCTTCGGCCGCGGTACGTAGAAAGCGCGGTAGAGCTCGTAGAGGGTGCAGCTAGACCTGTCGACGGTGAGCACGTGGCGGTCGCCGTCGCTGCCGTTGCCGCCCTCGACCGGTGCGTTGGCGGGGACCGGGAACGGCCCCGGGTCGCTCTCGTCGCCATAGGCGGTGTAGTGGACGGGTAGCCGGCGCTGACCGGGGCCGACGACGGCGAAGGGGAAGCCGTAGGGGCGGGGCGAGCCGAAGTCCGGGTGCAGGTGGTCGCCTCCGTTGGCGTCGATGTAGGAGATGTAGGCAGCCGAGTGCGGGTCGCGCGGCGCCTTCGAGATGTCCTGGTTCCAGGCGGACTGGTTGGGGAGGGAGGCGGCGCGCGGCGAGAGCGAGGCCGGCGGCGCCGGGAAGACCTGGCAGGAGCCGAGGTCCGGGTAGGGGCCGGCGGCCTCGGCGGGCGCGGCGAAGGCAGCGAGTGCCAAGGCGAGGAGGGCGAGCGGGACTAGCCTCATGCGGCCGGCCGGCCCTCGCGCACGCTGAGGCGGCCGACCTCGAGCTCCTCGATCTCGACCCGGCCGAGCTTGGCCCGGCCGACTGCGAGGCGGCCGATGCTGAGCCGCCCGATCGCGAAGCCACCGACCGCGGCGGCGCCGACGGCGAGGGCGCCGACTGCCACGGCGCCGCGGGCCTGGGCACCGGTCAGCGTTCCCGGGCGAACCTCGGGCTTGAAGAAGGCGACGGAGCCGAGCCTGGCCATCGCCGCAACCGTAGCGCGGCTAGCCTGGGAGGCCGATGAGCGTGGACGACCGTCCCACCCTGCTGGCGATCCAGCACGTGCCCTGGGAGGGGCCGCACCGTGTCCTCGACTCCTGCGGCGCCCTCCACGTTCAGACCGTGAAGCCGCTCGCCGGCCAGCCGTTGCCGGCGCCCGACGAAGTCGCCGGCGCGATCGTCATGGGCGGGCCGATGAACGTCGACGAGACCGACCGCTATCCCGGCCTCGCGGCGATCCGCGACTGGCTGGCCGAGGCGGTGCGACGCGAGATGCCGGTGCTGGGGATCTGCCTCGGCGCCCAGCTCCTGGCGCGGGCGCTCGGCGCCGCGGTCGTTCCCGGCGAGCGCAAGGAGATCGGCTTCGCGACGATCGCCGTCGACGACCCGACCGACCCGATCCTCGGCGGCCTCGCGCCCCGCGCGACCGTTCTCCACTGGCACGGCGACGTCTTCGAGCTGCCCGCCGGCGCCACCCACCTCGCCTCCTCGGCGCTCACCGCCCACCAGGCC
>DATBXZ010000332.1:0-9162 GCA_036513995.1 Solirubrobacterales bacterium
GACGAAGTCGCCGGATACCGGATCGACGCCCGCATCGCCCGCGGTGGGATGGGTGTCGTCTACCGCGCCACCCACCTCGGCCTCGACCGCCCGGTGGCGCTGAAGGTGATCGCCCGCGAGCTGGCCGACCGCGAGGGCTTCCGCGAGCGCTTCCTGCGCGAGTCGCGGCTCGCCGCCAGCCTCGACCACCCGGCGGTGGTGCCGGTCTTCGACTCGCGCGAGGTCGACGGCGAGCTGATCGTGGCGATGCGGCTGGTCGAGGGCGGCGACCTGCGCCGCACGATCGACCGCGAGGGGCCGCTGCCGCCGGCTCGCGCCATCGCCCTGCTCGGGCAGGTGGCGGAAGCGCTCGATGCCGCCCACGCCGCCGGCATCGTCCACCGCGACGTCAAGCCGCACAACGTCCTCGTCGAAGGCGACCGCGCCTTCCTCTCCGACTTCGGCCTCGCCAAGGCGCTGGGCGACAGCGGCACCCAGCAGAGCGGCACCTCGGTGGTCGGCACCGCCGAGTACATGTCGCCGGAGCAGTGGCGCGGGGCCTCGGTCGGGCCACCGGCCGACGTCTACTCGCTCGGCTGCGTCCTCTTCGAGGCGCTGACCGGGATCGTCCCCTACGCCCGCAAGGAGGCCGACACCGAGCTGGAGATGCCGGAGGGGCTGGACGCGGTGATCGAGCGGGCCGTCTCCAAGGACCCCGGCGAGCGCTACCCGAGCGCCGGCGCCCTGATCGCCGCCGCTCGCGAGCGCGAGGGTGCGGGGCTGGCGGCGACGCAAGTGCTCTCGGAGTCGGCGCAGCGGCCCACCGAGCCGATCCGCGCTCGGCCCAGCTTCGGGTCCTTGGGCGGCAGGCGGCTGCAGTGGGCGGGCGCCGGGGTGGCTGTGACCGTCGCCATCGTCGTGCTGGCCGTTGCCTTGCTCGGCGGCGGCAGCAGCGTCCACGCCTCGGAGCCGATCCCGATCGCCGCCGCGCCGCTGCGGGTCGCCGCCGCCTCCGACGCGATCTGGGTCGCCAGCGAACCCGACGGCACCCTGACCCGGCTCAACCCCAACAGCGGCGAGCCGGTCGGCACGCCGCTCCGCCTTGGCGCCGGCATCTCCGGGGTCGCGGTCGGGGCCGGCTCGGTCTGGGTCTCCGACCCGCCGCGCGGCGAGGTCCTGCAGGTGGACCCGAAGACCGGCGGGGTGCTGGCCAGGATCGCGGTCGGCGGCCACCCTGGCCCGATCGCCTTCGGCGGTGGCGATGTCTGGGTCGCCGACGAAGACGGCGCCGGGGTCAGCGCCGTCGTCGCCAGAGCGGCAGGGTCGTACGCCGCGGCCTGCCGCCGCACGCGACGCCGCTGCGGCTCGCGGTCGGCCAGGGTGGCCTCTGGGTCAGCAGCGCCTCGACCGGCAACGTGCGCCGGATCGACCTCAGCACCCTGCGCGTCGACTCCTCGATCCCGGTCGGCCGCGGGCCCGCCGGCGTCACCGTCGCCCACGGCCTGGTCTGGGTTGCCAACAGCCGCTCCGACACGGTCACCAAGGTCGACCCCTCGATCCACGCCGTGGTCGGCGACCCGATCGAAGTCGGCGGCCGCCCGGGCGGGATCGACGCCGGCAACAGCACCGTCTGGGTCGCCAGCGCCACCGAGGGCACGGTCACCAGGATCGACCTCGAAAGCGGCGAGCGCACCGGCGACCCGATCGCGGTCGGCTCCGAACCCGGCGCCGTCTCGGTTGGCAAGACCGCCGTCTGGGTAGCCGACAACGGCGAAGGTGCCGTCACCCGCATCGAACCCTGACTAGGATCGACCAGGCATGAGCCAGGACATCGACCAGCTCGCGATAAATACGATTCGGACGCTCTCGATCGACGCGGTCGAGAAGGCGAATTCGGGCCACCCGGGGACACCGATGTCGATGGCGCCGGTCGCCTACGAGCTCTGGCAGAACCACCTGCGCTACGACCCCGCCGACCCGGTCTGGCCCAACCGCGACCGCTTCGTGCTCTCGGCCGGCCACGCCTCGATGCTGCTCTACTCGATGCTCTTCCTCGCCGGCGTGCGCCGCGTCGACGCCGACTACGAGGTGCTCGAGGAGCCCGCCGTCAGCCTGCACGAGATCGAAGAATTCCGCCAGCTGCACTCGCGCACGCCGGGCCACCCCGAGTACCGCTGGACCTCCGGCGTCGAGACCACCACCGGCCCGCTCGGCCAGGGCATCGCCACCTCGGTCGGGATGGCGCTGGCCTCGAAGTGGCAGGGCGAGCGCTTCGGCGCGGACCTCTTCGACTTCGACGTCTACGCGCTGGCCGGCGACGGCTGCCTGATGGAGGGCGTCTCGCACGAGTCGGCCTCGCTCGCCGGCCACCTCCAGCTCGACAACCTCTGCTGGATGTACGACAACAACCACATCACGATCGACGGCGCCACCGACCTCGCCTACGGCGACGACGTGCTCTCCCGCTTCGAGGGCTACGGCTGGAACGTGCTGAGGGTGGGAGACGCCAACGACGCGGGGCTGCTCGCGCGCGCCTTCGAGGAGTTCAAGGCCGAGACCGGCCGCCCGACCCTGATCGTGATCGACAGCCACATCGGCTGGGGCTCGCCGAACAAGCAGGACACCGAGTCCGCCCACGGCGAACCGCTCGGCGAGGAGGAGGTGCGGCTGACGAAGAAGGCCTATGGCTGGCCCGAGGACGCCCGGTTCCTCGTCCCCGACGGGGTCAGGGAGCGCTTCGACGAGGTGATCGGCGCCCGTGGGGCCGAGCTGCGCGCCGCCTGGGAGCAGAAGCTCGACTCCTACAAGGGGAGCGAGCCCGGGCTGGCGGCCGAGATCGAGATGATGCAGCGGCGCCGGCTGCCCGACGGCTGGGACGCCGCGATCCCCTCCTTCGAGGCCGACGAAGAGAAGGGGCTGGCTACGCGCAAGGCCTCGAACAAGGTCCAGAACGCGATTGCCGAGCGGGTGCCGTGGATGGTCTCCGGCTCCGCCGACCTGACCGACTCGACCTCGGTCCGGCTCACCTTTGACGGCGCCGTCAACTTCGAGCCGGGCAGCTTCAACGGCCGCCAGATCCACTACGGGATCCGCGAACACGCCGCCGCCGCCTGCTGCAACGGCCTCTCGCTCTCGAAGGTCAAGCCGCTCTGGTCGACCTACCTGACCTTCTCCGACTACGGCCGCGGCGCGATCCGGCTCTCGGCCTTGATGGAGCTGCCGGTGATCCACCTCTTCACCCACGACTCGATCGGGCTCGGCGAGGACGGCCCGACCCACCAGCCGATCGAGCAGCTGGCCTCGCTGCGGGCGATGCCGCACCTCGACGTGATCCGCCCCGCCGACGCCAACGAGGCGGCCGAGGCCTGGCGCGTCGCCGTCGACCGCACCCACAACCCGGTCGCGCTCGTCCTCACCCGCCAGACCGTGCCGGTCTTCGACCGCTCCAAATATGCCGCGGCCGCCGGCCTCCAGCAGGGCGGCTACGTGCTCGCCGACTGCGAGGGCGAGCCGGAGCTGATCCTGATCGCCACCGGCAGCGAGGTGCAGCTGGCGCTCGGCGCCCACGAGACGCTGATCGGCGAGGGGATCCGCTCGCGCGTGGTCAGCCTTCCCTGCTGGGAGATCTTCGACCGCCAGGACGCCGAGTACCGCGACTCGGTGCTGCCGCCGGCGGTCAGCGCCCGGGTCGCGATCGAGGAGGCCGCGACGATGGGCTGGGAGCGTTACGTCGGCACCGCGGGTGCGATCATCGGCATGACCACCTTCGGCCAGTCGGCGCCGTTCGCGGACGTCGAGGCCGAGTTCGGGTTCACCCCGGAGAAGGTCGCCGAGGTGGCGCGCGAGGTCGCGAAGGGCGCGGCCGTCAATTCTTCAACGACCTGAGGAGGTCGCTCGTGAAGGCAACCGCACGACTGCACGAGCTGGGGCAGAGCCTCTGGCTCGACAACATCACCCGCACGATGCTGGGCGACGGCACCCTGCGGGGCTACATCGACGAGCTCTCGGTCACCGGCCTGACCTCCAACCCGACGATCTTCGACAAGGCGATCTCCGGCGGCGACTCCTACGACGAGCAGATCGCCGAGCTGAGCTCCTCGGCCGGCCTCGGCGAGGGGCCGGGTGCCAACGCCGACGAGGACGTCTTCTTCGAGCTGGCGCTGGCCGACCTGCGCGACGCCACCGACCTCTTCGCCGGCGTCCACCAGCGCAGCGACGGCGTCGACGGCTTCTGCTCGCTCGAGGTCTCGCCGCTGCTGGCCGACGACGCCGGGGCGACGATCGCCCAGGCGGCCGCCCTCCACGCCAAGGCCGAGCGCGAGAACCTCTTCATCAAGATCCCCGGCACCGAGGCCGGGCGCAAGGCGATCGAGGAGACGATCTTCGCCGGCATCCCGGTCAACGTCACCCTGCTCTTCGACGCCGCCCAGTACCTCGGTTCCGCCGAGGCTTACATGCGCGGGATCGAGCGGCGGATCGAGGCCGGGTTGGACCCCGCCGTCGCCTCGGTCGCCTCGATCTTCATGAGTCGTTGGGACGTCGCCGTCGCCGGGGAGGTCGGCGACGACCTCCACAACCGGCTCGGCATCGCCGTCGGCGGTCGCGCCTACGTCGCCTACCGCGAGCTGCTGCAGTCCGACCGCTGGCTGCGCCTGATGAACGAGGGCGCGCGTCCGCAGCGGCTGCTCTGGGCCAGCACCGGGACCAAGGACCCGAATGCCTCCGACACGCTCTACATCGAGGCCTTCGCCTCGCCCTTCACGGTCAACACGATGCCGGAGCCGACCCTCCTCGCCTTCGCCGACCACGGCCAGGTCGGCGACCTGATGCCGGCCGACGGCGGCAACGCCGAGCAGGTGCTGAAGGAGTTCGAGGGAGCCGGGATCGACGTCGATGCGCTGGCTACCCGGCTCCAGGTCGAGGGGAAGCAGAGCTTCAACAAGTCCTGGGAAGAGCTGCTGAGCTCGATCGCCTCCCAGCGCGGGGTCACGGCCGGGTGAGCGAGTCGCTGCCGACCCTGCGCGACGCGCCCGCCTGGGCGGACCTTCAGGCTCACTACGAGGCGATCCGCGGCACCCACCTGCGCGACCTCTTCGCCGCCGACCCCGAGCGCGGCGAGCGCCTGGTCGCCGACGCCGCCGGTCTCTACCTCGACTTCTCCAAGAACCGGGTCAGCGACGAGACCCTGCTGCTGCTCGGCGAGCTGGCCCGCCAGCGCGGGGTCGAGGAGCGCCGCGAAGCGATGTTCGCGGGCGAGCACATCAACGTCTCCGAGGACCGCGCCGTCCTCCACGTGGCGCTGCGGATGCCACGCCACCGCTCGCTCGTCGTCGACGGCGTCGACGTCGTCAAGGAGGTGCACGAGACGCTCGACCGCATGGGCGACTTCTGCGAGCGGGTCCGCGGCGGCGAGTGGCTGGGCCACACCGGCAAGCCGATCCGCAACGTCGTCAACGTCGGCATCGGCGGCTCCGACCTCGGGCCGGTGATGGCCTACGAGGCACTGCGCCACTACTCGCGTCGCGAGCTGACCTTCCGCTTCGTCTCCAACGTCGACGGCACCGACTTCGCCGAGAAGACCCGCGACCTCGACCCCGAGCAGACGCTCTTCGTGATCTCCTCGAAGACCTTCACGACGCTGGAGACGATGACCAACGCCCACACCGCTCGCGAGTGGTCGCTGGCCGGGCTCGGCGGCGACGAGGCGGCGGTCGCCAAGCACTTCGTCGCCGTCTCCACCAACGCTGACGAGGTCGCCAAGTTCGGGATCGACACCGAGAACATGTTCGGCTTCTGGGAGTGGGTGGGGGGCCGTTACTCGATGGACTCGGCGATCGGCCTCTCGACGATGCTGGCGATCGGCCCCGCCCGCTTCGCCGAGATGCTGGCCGGCTTCCACGCCGTCGACGAGCACTTCCGCGAGGCCCCGGCGGCGGAGAACCTGCCGATGCTGATGGGCCTGCTCGCGGTCTGGTACTCCGACTTCTTCGGCGCCCAGACCAGCGCCGTCTTCCCCTACGACCAGTACCTGCACCGCTTCCCGGCCTACCTGCAGCAGCTGACGATGGAGTCCAACGGCAAGCACGTCACCGTCGACGGCGCCCGCGTCGACTACGAGACCGGGGCGATCTACTGGGGCGAGCCGGGGACCAACGGCCAGCACTCCTTCTACCAGCTGATCCACCAGGGGACGCGGTTGATCCCCTGCGACTTCATCGGCTTCTACGACTCCAACAACCCGCTGGGGCGCCACCACGACCTGCTGATGTCCAACGTCTTCGCCCAGGGCGAGGCGCTGGCCTTCGGCAAAACGGCGGAGCAGGTGCGCGAGGAGGGGACGCCGGAGGCGGTCGTGCCGCACCGGGTGATGGAGGGCAACCGGCCCTCGAACACGATCCTCGCCGAGCGCCTCGACCCCGAGACCCTGGGCAAGCTGGTCGCCCTCTACGAGCACAGCGTCTTCACCCAGGGGGCGGTCTGGGGGATCGACTCCTTCGACCAGTGGGGGGTCGAGCTGGGCAAGGTCCTGGCCGTGAAGATCATCCCCGAGCTCGAGGCCGGCACGGAGCCGAAGCTGCGCCACGACAGCTCCACCAACGCCTTGATCCGCCGCTACCGCCACGCCCGGCGCGGGGAATAGGCTGCGCCGATGTTCTCGCCCGACGCGCTCCCAGTGGCCGCGTCGGCATCCAACCTGCTCGCCGCGCGCGAGCAGATGGCCTTCACTCTCGGCTTCCACATCGTCCTCTCCTGCCTCGGCGTGGCGCTGCCGGCGACGATCCTCGTCGCCAACTACATCGGCCTGAAGAAGGGGGACGGGGACGCGCTGGAGCTGGCCCGGCGCTGGTCGAAGGCGATGGCGGTCACCTTCGCCGTCGGCGCCGTCACCGGCACCGTGCTCAGCTTCGAGTTCGGGCTGCTCTGGCCGCACTTCATGGACCGCTTCGGCGCCGCCTTCGGGATCGCCTTCGCGATCGAGGGGATCTTCTTCTTCCTCGAGGCGATCTTCCTGGCGATCTACATCTATGGCTGGAAGCGGCTCTCCGGCTGGGCCCACTTCTGGTCCGGGGTGCCGATGTTCGTGACCGGGATCGGCGGCGCCTTCGCCGTCGTCGCCGCCAACTCCTGGATGAACCAGCCGCAGGGATTCACGCTGGACGCCGCCGGCAAGGTGGTCGAAACCGAGCCGCTGAAGATCCTCTTCAACAACGCGACCGGCTACGAGGTTCCGCACATGCTGCTTGCCGCCTACATGGTCACCGGCTTCCTCGTGGCCTCGATCTACGCGGTCGGGATGCTGAAAGGGCGGCGCGACCGCCTGCACCGCCTGGGGCTGCTGATCCCCCTGACGATCGCCTGCATCGTCACCCCGATCCAGCTCTTCGTCGGCGACACCGCCGCCCGCGAAGTCGCCGACCACCAGCCGGACAAGTTCGCCGGTATGGAGTGCATCCAGAAGACCGGCAGTCACCAGACCGAGTACATCGGCGGCATCTGCACCAGCAACGGGGTCAAGGCGGCGGTCCCGATCCCCGACCTCGACTCCTTCCTGGTCGGCTTCAGCGCCGACACCAAGGTGACCGGCCTCGACGACATCCCGGTCGACGAACGGCCACCGGCCAACACCCTGCTGCACCTCGCCTTCGACGCGATGGTCGGGATCGGCACCGCCCTGCTCGGGCTCGGCGCCTGGCTCGCCTTCGTCTGGTGGAAACGGCGGCAGATCCCGAAGACGCCCTGGTTCCTGCGCGCGGTCGCGATCTCCGGGGCGGGGGCGGTCCTGGCGCTCTGGTGCGGCTGGATCGTCACCGAGGTCGGCCGCCAGCCCTGGATCGTGCAGGGCTACATGCGCACCTCGGAAGCGGTGACCAGCGCCAAGGGGATCTGGTTCAGCTTCGGCCTGGTCCTGCTGCTCTACGCGGCGATCGGGACGATCGCGGTCAAGGTCCTGCGCGGGATGTCGCGCCGCTGGCGCGAAGGCGCGGCCGAACCCGAGGGCACGCCCTACGCGCCGCCGGAAGGGGCGGCGCCGTGAGCAAGGCCGACGTCGCGGCGGCGATCCTCTGGGTCGGCGTGACCTTCTACGCGCTCTTCGGCGGCGCCGACTTCGGCGGCGGCTTCTGGGACCTGATCGCCGGCGACGCCGCGAGGGGGGAGCGACCGCGGGCGCTGATCCAGCGCTCGCTGACGCCGGTCTGGGAGGCCAACCACGTCTGGCTGATCTTCATCCTCGTCGTCCTCTGGACCGCCTTCCCGCCCGCCTTCAGCGCCGTCTTCACGACCCTCTACGTGCCGATCGCCCTGGCCGCGGTGGGGATCGTCCTGCGCGGCTCCGGCTTCGCCTTCCGCAAGTCGATCGAGGGCCTGGCGGCGCGGCGGGCGGCGGGCGCGACCTTCGCCCTCTCCTCGGTCCTGACCCCGTTCTTCATGGGCGCCGTGGTCGGCGCCGTCGCCTCCGGCAACGTTCCGGCGGCCGGCAACGGCGATGCCTTCTCGAGCTGGCTGGAGCCGCTGCCGCTGCTGACCGGGGCGATGTTCGTAGCCACCGGCGCCTACCTCTCCGCCGTCTTCCTGGTCGGCGACGCGCGGCGGGCGGGGGAGCAGGATCTCGAGCGCTACTTCGTGCGGCGGGCGCTGGCCGCGGCCGCGGTGGCGGGGGTGGCGGCGGCGTTCGGCCTGGTCGAGCTGCACGCCGAAGCCCGCTACATCTTCGACCGCCTCGTCGACCAGGGCCTGCCGCTGGTCATCCTTTCCGCCCTCTGTGGCCTCGCCCTGCTGGCGCTGCTGCTGCGGGGCGGGAGGAAGCCGCTGCGCCCGCTCGGCGCCGGCGCCGTCGTCGCCGTCATCTGGGGCTGGGGCGTCGCCCAGTTCCCCTATTTGCTGCCGACCTCGCTGCGGATCGACCAGGCGGCGGCGCCGGACCCGACCCTGGTCGTCGTCTTCGTCGTCTTCGCGATTGCCGCCGTGCTGGTCCTGCCCTCGCTGGGCCTGCTCTACACGCTCAGCCAGCGCGACCTGCTCGAGGCCGAGCACTGAGGCAAGCGCGCCCGAGTCCCCGGAAGTGGGGCTGGATGAACGATCCCATCCAATGTCAAGGTCCGCTGGACGATCGTCCGATGAGGCGGCATGACCAAGATCGATGCCCTGCCGCGGCTTGCCGGCGCCACCGTCCTCTCCTTCCTT
>DATBXZ010000333.1:0-8802 GCA_036513995.1 Solirubrobacterales bacterium
TCCCGGCCGACGTGGTCGTCGAGGTGAGCGCTGCCACGCCGCAGTTCGCCGGTCGCCTCAGCGGCTGGGCCGACGCAGTCGGCTGAGTCGACCCCGCAGGCCGGCAACCCCGTTCCCCAGCGGGGAAACACGCCTTCTCAAGCGGAGGGGGTGGGATTCGAACCCACGAGCGCCTTGCGACGCCAACAGTTTTCGAGACTGCCCCGTTCAACCGCTCCGGCACCCCTCCGGGCACTGCAAGGCAAATCCTACCGGCGGACCTTCCCTAGGAACGGGATAGTGACGGTTTAGCGCTGGGCTGCGCTGAGCACCTCGCCAAGGCGGTGCGAGACCAGCGTTCGCAGGCGCGCGCTGTCGATTCGCTCAGTCCATTTCTCCAACTCGCGATCTTTGAAACTCGCAGGCAACGAGAGCTCGGGAAAGAAGGCGCGAGTGCCGGACGCGGCCCGGACGTAGACGGCGTCGAAGAGAGCCTTCTCGGGCGTCGCCAGGTAGCCGCTTTCTTCGGAACCCTCGAAACCGCCGAAGAGCTCAGGAGCGAGATGGTGAATCTCATAGGTACCAAGGGTCGTGGCGATGCTTCTCGCTCGATCGAGCGAGGCAACGGATACCTGCCGCGGGATCTGTTCGATCATCTGGTGGCGAGAGAACGCCGACCAAAAGGAGACGTAGGCCGGGAAGGGTGCGGTCAAGAAGGGGGCGACTGCGAATGGAGCTATCTCGGGATCGAGCGCCCAGAGGCCTCGACGCAGTCGGCGGCCGAGCCCGCCCTCGTCCATCGCCTCGAGGCGCCTGCCGGCGGTGCGCCCACTCGTCTGCCAAACCGCCGCCGCCTCACTGGTCGTGATCACGGGGCGGTCGAGCTGCAGCAACTTGCCGTAGTCGCCGACCGGAGTCATTTCGCCTCCTCCAGTTGCTCGGCAACGAAGGTCTGCATCTGCTCCCAGGATGCCTCGCCCTCGTAGAGCTCGACTGCCTCGGGCTCGAGGAAGGGCAGAACCTGACCTTGAAACGCGGCATAGGGCAGCTGCATCGCTCGATCGACGGCCGCAGCGAGAGCCGCGGAATCGAGAGTGCCGGGCGCCAGGGGTCTGCGGCGCAGCAAGAGGTCGAGATCGAAGACATCGCGCGCCTGCGTCTCGGAGCGTCCGGCGAGGGCGAGCACCTTCTGCGCGGTCGGGGCAGCTTCGGCGTAGTGGGGAACCAGCGGCGAGCGCAGCGCATAGGGCTCGACGATGCGGCGAGGGATCGGCTCGATGCGATGAGCGCCCTCACCCTCTCGATAGCTGAACTCGATCTTGGTTCGAATCAGCTCCGAACGTCCCGGGGCCGCGAGGCCGATCTTCCAGCGCTGCGTCGTGTCGGTGCGCTTCGGGTTCGAGCGCTCGGCCACATCGAGCTGTGCGTTGCGCAGCAAGAGGGCAAGCTGAGGTGAAGACAGGAGGGCTTCAATCTTCTCGTTGAGGCGCCAGGGTGGCACTCCCTCCACGTCGAGATCGATGTCCTGCGAATAGCGCACGCTGTCGAAGAAGTAGCGCAGGTTCGCGCCTCCCTTGAGGACGTAGCGGTCGGAGTCGAGTCGCCGGGAGAGGACGTCGAGAAAGGCGACGTGAAATAGCTCGGTTGCTTGCGGGACGCTGAGCGTTGCCATGGATTAAGGATACAAGCTAGAGACATTTTTTGTCTCTATTCTGCATTCTTGATCATTCTATGTGGAGCGGCGGCGACGGCCACTGGACCCTTGTTCGGCGCTTGGCAGAGCTAAGGAAATCAGGAGGGCGGTCGAAACACTCGTGTGGGTAACGGCGAACAGACTCGAGCCGGGCGGTTCTTCGACCGCCATCCGCGCCTGCTGCGCACGCTGGCGCTGATCGCGCTGGTCTGGGGCCTCGGCTACCTGACCTGGCGGGTCGGCTGGAGCGGCCAGGGGGCGAGCCCGGTGCTGTTCGCGATGCTGCTGGTGACCGAGCTCTACGGGCTCTACGCGCTGGCGATCCTGACCTGGTTCTCCTGGTCGCGGCCGGTGGCGGTGCGGCCGGCGCCGACGCCGGGGCGGTCGGTCGACGTCTACGTCTGCACCTACGACGAGCCGGCCGAGGTCGTGATGGCGACGCTGGCCGGCTGCCGGGCGCTCACCTATCCCCACACCACCTGGCTGCTCGACGACGGGCGGCGGCCGGAGATGGAGGAGATGGCGAAGCTGGCCGGCGCCCGCTACCTGACCCGCGAAGACAACTCCCATGCCAAGGCCGGCAACCTCAACGCGGCGCTGCCGCGGACCGAAGGGGACCTGGTCCTGGTCCTCGACGCCGACCACGTGCCGATGCCGGACGCGCTCGACGCCCTGGTCGGCTACTTCGACGACGAGCGGATGGCGGTGGTCCAGACCCCGCACGACTTCTTCAACCACGACTCGGCCCAGCACTACGCCGTCGGCCGCCATGAGCAGTCGCTCTTCTACCGCGTCGTCTGCCCCGGCAAGGACCGCCACGGAGCCGCCTACTGGTGCGGCTCGGCGGCGCTGATCAACCGCCACGCGCTGCTGGCGATCGGCGGCGTCGCCACCGAGACGATCGCCGAGGACTTCCACACGACGATCCGGCTGCTGCGCGATGGCTGGCACAGCCACTACCACGACGAGGTCCTGGTCCAGGGGCTGGCGCCGCACGACCTCGACGGCTACCTGCTGCAGCGCGACCGCTGGGCCCGCGGCAACCTCGCCGTCTTCACCCTGCCCGAGTCGCCGCTGCGGGCCCGCGAGCTGCGGCCGCTGCAGCGGCTCTCCTACTTCGCCAGCCTGGCCGCCTACCTGGCGCCGCCGATGCGGCTGCTGCTGCTGGTGACGCTGGGGTTGGTGCTGTGGACGGGAGCGCTGCCGATGCGGATCAGCGTGCTGGCGCTGGCGGCGCTGTGGCTGCCCTCGCTGCTGCTCAACCTCAGCGCCGGCTCGGCGCTGGCGCGCGGCTATATGCGGATCCCCGAGACCGCCCACTACGAGCTGCTGACGATGGAGATCTACACCCGCGCCCTGCGCTGTGCCGTGCGGCCGGGACGGACCGCCTTCAAGGTGACGCCGAAGCAGGGCGCCGACGGCGGCGGGCTGGACGCCGTGCGCAAGCTGCGCCTGGTGATCTTCTGCACTGTCCTGCTCGCCAGCGGCACGCTGATGCGGCTGCTCGACCTGGCGGGGGTCGGGCCGCTGCCGGACATGCCGGGGATCGCGATGGTGATCGTGCCGCTGCTCGGCCTGTTCGAGCTGCGGCGGCTGCTGAAGACCCTGTTCGCGGTCGGGCGGCGGCGCCAGCGCCGGCTCGTCTACCGCTTCGAGGGCGACGCCGAGGCGCACTGCTTCTCCCCCGACGGCCACGTGCCGGCGCGGCTGGTCGACGCCAGCGCCGCCGGGGTCGGGCTGGTGGCGGAGGCGCCGCTGGCGATCGGCGCCCGCCCGGCGGTGCTGCTGCAGCTGGCCGACGCGGGCGGGGTCGTGCACGAGGTCACCGCCCAGGTCGAGATCCGCAGCTGTCGCGAGGCGGAGGGACGATTCCTGGTCGGCGCCACGATCCTCGAAATCGAACCCGAGTCGCGGCTGCGGCTGATGGAGTGGTGCTACGTCGTCTGCAGCCACGAGCGCCTGCGCGGCCACCGCCCGACGGCGGTGCCGCTGCCGGAGTCCGAAGCGATCGTGGTCTCCCTCGACGAGTACCGGGAGAAGGCAATCGCCCCCACCCCGGCGACTCTCCCGGCCACGGCGCAATAGCTAGGCTTTCGAGGCACCTGGAGAGGTGTCCGAGCGGCTTAAGGAGCGCGATTGGAAATCGCGTGGGCGGGGTTAACCCGTCTCGAGGGTTCGAATCCCTCCCTCTCCGTTCTCCGGTGCGTATAGCTGCGCATTGCGGCGTCATCGGGGCCCGGTCGTGCGGAGCACTGCCCGGCCCCCTCTTCCTTGCACTGCTTGCTCTACGCACCGGAGAACAACTCGGGGGATTTCGAGTTAGGGCTGCCTGCGGGCCGTGAAGAAGTTGCGGAGGAGGGTGGCGGACTCGGTTTCGCGGATGCCGGCGATGACCTCGGGGCGGTGGTTGAGGGCGGGCTCGGCGAGGACGTCGAGGACGCTGCCGGCGGCGCCGGCCTTGGGGTCGGGGGCGGCGATGACGACGGTGGGGATGCGGGCGAGGACGATCGCGCCGGCGCACATCGCGCAGGGCTCGAGGGTGACGTAGAGGGTGGTGCCGGGGAGGCGCCAGCCGCCCAGGGCCGCGGCGGCGGCGCGGATGGCGAGGACCTCGGCATGGGCGGTGGGGTCGGCGCGCAGCTCGCGCTCGTTGCCGGCGGCGGCCAGGAGCTCGCCGTCGCGGAGGATCGCGGCGCCGATCGGGACGTCGCCGTGGGCCTCGGCCAGGCGCGCCTGCTCGAGCGCCATGCCCATCGCTCGCTCGTGCGCGGGCGCGAGGTCGCCACCGTTCGTCAAGTCGACTCGTTCTTCCACCGATCCAGGAGTATGTCCTCTACAACTTCGCCGGCGCGCCCGTGTTAGCTCTAGAGCTTGCCCGGTTGCAGGGGATCCGGTGCGCAACGACCAGATGAGACGACTGCTTCCGATATGCGCCAGCGCGGCCCTGCTCGCGGCCGCGGCCCTGCCCTTGACCCTTGCCGCGGATGCCGCGCCAGCCGGCGCGGCGACGGCGATCGCGCCCGCGCACGGGTTCGCGCCGCACCGGCTGGTCGTCAAATTCGACGGCGGGCGCGGCGGCCGTACGGTGGCGCTGCCGGCGGGCGCCGGGGTGCGCCAGAGCGCGGCGGCGCTGCGCCAGAACCCGCGGGTCGCCTACGCCGAGCCGGATTACCTCGCCACTGCCTCGGTGGCGGAACCGGGCACCGACTTCGTCCTCCCCAACGATCCCGGCACCCTCGGCGGAGCCTCCAAAGCCGTCGCCTCGGCCGGCGGCTGGGCCTTCAAGCAGTGGAACTTCCTGCCCTGGGAAGGCGACGGGACCAACCGCCTCCCGGTCTCCGCCGGCGGCATCGACGCGGTCGACGCCTGGCGCAACCTCGACGAACTCGGCCGCCCGGGCGCCGAAGGCATCACCGTCGCCGTCCTCGACACCGGCATCGCCTACCGCAACTACGGCACCGATTTCGTGCGCAGCCCCGACTTCGCCGCCGGGCAGTTCGTGAAGGGCTACGACTTCATCGACGACGACCGTCTGCCACTCGACGAAAACGGGCACGGCACCCACGTCGCCGGCACGATCGGCGAGAAGACCGACAACGCGATCGGGGTCACCGGGCTCGCCTACCGGGCGAAGCTGATGCCGGTGAGGGTGCTGGACGAGCACGGGCGCGGGCGGGCAAGCGACATCGCCAAGGGAATCCGCTTCGCCGTCAACCACCACGCCCAGGTGATCAACATGAGCTTCAACTTCGGTTGCGGCAAAAAGGTGCCGGAGGTCGACGAAGCGCTGCGCGAAGCCTACGCGCGGGGGGTCGTCACGGTCGCCTCGGCCGGCAACGTCGACTCGGAGACCTGCGTCTCGGAGCCGGCCACCGGGCCGCGGGTGATCGGCGTCGGCGGCAGCACCGAGGGCGGCTGCCTCGGCGACTACTCGCTCTCTGGCAAGGGGATCGACGTGTTGGCGCCCGGTGGTGGCACGCCGGAGCGCGGCTGCCCCTCGGTCTCGGCCCGGCCGATCTACCAGGTGACGCTGAGGGCGGGCTCGACCCGGGCCTTCGCCATCCCCTCCCGCTACGTCGGCACCTCGATGGCCGCCGCCCACGTCAGCGGCGTCGTCGCGATGATCCTCGCCGCCGACACCTACGCCGGCCCGCGCTTCGTGCCGGAAACGGGGGCGGGCGCGAAACCGCGCGTGAACGGCGTCCTCAAGCAGCTGCGGCGCACCGCCCGCAGCCTCGGGCTGCCGAGGACCCAGCAGGGCTCCGGCCTGATCGACGCCGCCCGCGCCACCGAACCGTGGGGGCCGGTGCCGGCCGCCAGGGCAGGTCGCGACTAGGTAGTACGGACGATGATCACGCTGCAGGGCGCGTGATGGGAGATGTTGTTGGGGACGCTGCCAAGCAGGAAGCGGCGGGCACCGGTCATTCCCTTGTTACCGACCACGATCAGGTCGGCCTTGGTCTCTTCGGCGACGCTGAGGATCCCCTCGGCGGGGTCGCCCTCGACCGGGTGGGTCTGGACCTCGATCCCCTCCTTGCGCGCGTCGGCCGCAGCGGTGTCGAGGACGAGGTTGACGTCCTCGCGCGGGTTGAGCTCGTACTGGACGTCGGCCGGGGCGTCGCGTTGCTGGTCCTTGACCTTGCGCTCGGAGACCGGCGCGTAGGCGCTGACGATGCTGAGCGTCGCACCCGCCAGCTTGGCGAGGTCGATGGCCTGGCGGACCGCCTCCCCGGCGGTCTCGGACCCGTCGGTACCAACCACGATGCGAGTAAACACGCCGTCTCCTCTGCTCGGTCGCTGAACGCGCCCGATACTAACGCCGCGGATGATGGGCGGGGAGCCCATGGAAGCCGGCGCCGAGGATTTCCGTCGGCGTCGTCGTCAGGCGCACGATCGCGATCGCGATCGAGGCGACGAGGCAGAGGACCAGCACCACCATTCCCGCTTTCCAGATCCAGGGCACGCGCCGAACCCTAGCCGGGCGTAGGCTGGGGGCATGGGGTTGGAGAAGGTCGCGGACGGAGTCTGGCTGCTGCGGGGCGATTTCCGCGGCGCCATGAACATCTACTTCCTCGAGGACGGAGACGGCGTCGTCCAGTTCGATGCCGGCACCAAGGGAATGCGCAAGAAGGCGCGGGCGGCAGGCGAGCAGCTCGGCGGGGTCAAGCAGGTGGTGCTCGGGCACGCCCACGCCGACCACCGCGGCACCGCTCCCTATATGGGGGCGCCGGTCTTCTGCCACCCCGACGAAGTCGCCGAAGCCGAAAGCGACGCCGTGTTCTGGCCCTACCTCGACCTCTCGCAGCTGCCGGTCGCCTGGGTGCGCTGGATCTACCCGTTCCTGCTGCGGCGCTGGGACGGCGGCGCCGTGAAGATCGCCGGCACGGTCGAGGAGGGCGAGGAGATAGCGGGCTTCCGTGTCATCCACTTCCCCGGCCACGCGCCGGGGCTGGTCGGGCTCTGGCGCGAGAGCGACCGCGTGGCGCTGGTCAGCGACGTCGTCTACCTGATCGATTCGGCCCGGTTGAAACCGCTGCCGGAGGGCGAGGCCAGCGTCCCCCATCCCGCCTGGGGCTGGGATCACCAGCAGGCCAAGGAGTCGGTGCGCAAGCTGGCGGCGCTGGACCCGAAGGTGGTCGGCACCGGTCACGATCAGCCGCTGCGGGCAGAGAGCCTGCGGGCGACGTTGGAGCGGGCGGCCGACAAGTACTGAGGACTTGGCGGGCGGCTGGAGGCGCACCGTGCGCCCCGCTGCCATAAGTTGCCACTCCTGATGATCGGGACCTACGCCTCGGCGGCGTTGATCTGCGCCGCTTCGCTGCTGGTCGGGCGCGCCATCCTCTCGCTGGCGGGGCGGCGCTCGTGGTCCTGGCTGGAGCCGGGGGTGGGCCTCGCCGCGGTGCTCGCCGTGACCGGGGTGCTGGCGCGGGCGCCGGGGCACGGCACCAGCGTCACCTTCGGCGTGGTGGCGCTGCTGGTCGTCGCGGCGCTGGTGGTCTGGTGGCTGCCCTACGAGGCGCCGGGGGCGCTGCGGGCGGGGCTGCCGGTGGCGATCGTGCTGCTGGCGGTGCTGGCGATCCCGTTCGCGGTCAGCGGCCGCTGGGGCCTGCTCGGGGTCGGCTTCAACAACGACCTCGGGCTGCACCTGGCCTGGGCCGAGTGGCTGCGCAGCGGCTTCGGGCCGGCGCCGGACGCCGGCTACCCGCTGGGACCGCACGGGCTGGCGGTGGCGACGGCGGCACTGCCGGGGATCGGGCTGGGACAGGCGTTCGTCGGCGAGATCATGGCGATCGGGGTCCTCACCGGCCTCGCCGCGCTCGGCGCCCTGCGCGAGCTGTCCGCGGGGCGGCGGCTGCTCGCCGCGACGCTGGTCGCCCTCCCCTACCTCGCCGCCTCCTACTTCGCCCAGGCCGCCTTCAAGGAGACCGCGGAGGCGCTCTTCGTCCTCACCTTCGCGATCTTCCTCTGCCAGCCCGGGAGCCCGGACTCGGCCAGCTGGGCGCGGCTGCGCTACGCCCTGCCGCTGCTGGCCCTGGCCGGCGGCATCTTCTTCTCCTACAGCTTCGCCGGGCTCGCCTGGCCGATCGCGATCGGCGCCCTCTGGAGCCTGACCCAACCCGCGGTGCGGCGGGCGCTGCGGCCGCGGGAGCTGCTGCGGCTGCTGCTGCGGCCGGCGGTGCTGGCGGCGATCGTCGTCCTCGCCGGGCTGGCGGTCGTCGCCACCGTGGTCGGCCCCTTCGGCTTCGCCGGCAGCTTCAACAAAGTCGCCGGCAGCAACACCTACGGCCCGGTCTCGCCGGTCGAGGCACTGGGGGTCTGGCCGGCCTCCAACTACCGGCTCGACGCCGCCGGAGGCGCCCCCCTGGCCGGGCTCGCCGGCGCGATCGCGGTGCTGGCGCTGCTGGCCGGCGTCGTCTGGTGGGTGCGCCGGCGCGAGCTGACGCTGCCGGTCGCGCTCGGCGCCTGCGCCGCTCTCTACCTCGTCTCCCTCCCCTTCAGCGGCGACTACTCCCAGGCCAAGGCGCTGATGATCGCGGCGCCGCTGGCGATGCTGGTCGCGATCCGACCGCTGCTGACCGGGCTCGGCGGCCGCAGCCTGGTCCGAGCCGGCTGGACGGCGCTGGCGGTGG
>DATBXZ010000334.1:0-3556 GCA_036513995.1 Solirubrobacterales bacterium
CCTTGCGGCGGTGGGGGACGAGGCCGCCGCCGCGACCCGCGAGGCGGGGGCCGAAGTTCGCGAGCAGGCGGAACGGCTCTCCCACGCGGCAGACCCGCGCCGCGGAGGAAAAGAGAAGGACTAAGCCCGGGGACTGGGCGCCGGCACCTTGCCGGCCCACTCCGCGAGGAACTTCTCGGTGGCCGCGACGTCGAGCGGGCGGGCGAAGAGGAAGCCCTGGCCGCTGTCGCAGTTCTCGTCTCTGAGCAGGGAGAGCTCGTTCTGCTGCTCGATGCCCTCGGCGAAGGTCTCGATCGAGAGTGCCTTGCCGAGCTGGACGAGGGTGCGGATCAGCGTCTCCGCCTCCTGGTTGCCTTTCAGGCCGGAGATGAAGGAGCGGTCGATCTTCAAGGCGTCGACCGGGAAGCGCTGCAGGTGGGCCAGCGACGAGTAGCCGGTGCCGAAGTCGTCGATCGCGATCTGTACGCCCAGCTCCTTGATCGCGCTGAGCCGCTCGACGGTCTCCTCGATGTTGCGCATCAGCGCCGTCTCGGTGACCTCGACCGTCAGCGCCGCGGGATCGAGCCCGCTGGCGGACAGGGCGCCCTCGATGTCGCCGATGATCCGATCGGTGTCGAGCTGGCGGCCGGAGACGTTCACGGCCATGTTGATCGGGAACCCGGCCTCACGCCAGACGGCGGCCTGGGCGCAGGCCTCGTCGAGGACCCACTTACCGATCTCCACGATCAGCCCCGACTCCTCCAACAGCGGGATGAACCCGTCGGGCTGCAGGTCGCCGCGCTCCGGATGCCTCCAGCGGATCAACGCCTCCACCCCGGTCGGATCCATGCTCCCGAGGTCGATCGTCGGCTGATAGGCGAGGAAGAACTCTTCCTTCTCGAGGGCTTCGCGCAGGTCCATCTCGAGTTCCATCCGGTTCTGGACGGTCTCCTGCATGCCGATCTCGAAGACGGAGTAGCGATTCTTGCCGTCCCACTTGGCCCGGTACATGGCGATGTCGGCGTTGCGCAGCAGCTCTTCGGCCGAGTCCTGGCCGCCGATCGCGATGCCGACGCTGGCGGTGACGCAGACCTGCGTCTGCTTGTCGGCTCCCAGGACGAAGGGGTGCTTGAGCGCGTCGAGCAGGCGCTCGGCGACGAGCTCGGGGCCCGCGTCCAGCGACAGCTCCTCGGAGATGACGACGAACTCGTCGCCACCGAGCCGGCCCAACGCGTCGGCGTCGCGGATGACGCCGTCGAGGCGCGCCGCGACCGCCTTCAGCAGTTCGTCGCCGGCGGTGTGGCCGAGGGTGTCGTTGATGTCCTTGAAGTTGTCGATGTCGATGAAGAGCGCGGCCGCGGGGGTCTGGCGGCGACGCGAGCGCGACAGCATCTGCTCGACCCGGTCCAGGATCAGGGTGCGGTTCGGCAGCCCCGTCAAGGCGTCGTGGGTCGCGAGGAAGGCGAGCTCGTCCTCACGTCGCGCCAGCTCCTCGTCGGTCCGCTGCCGCTCGACCTCGAAGCACTCGCACATCCGCAGCAGGCTGAACTCGAGGCTCAGCTGCAGGATGTTGAGGGCCTGGGAGAGGGTCTCGACCGAGACCTCGAGCTTCGCCCCGCTTTCCGCCAGCACCTCGGCCATCACGTTGCGCCAGGAGAAGGAGCGCCAGGTCACCTCGTTCAGCGAAGCGGCGCGGTGCACGGCCAGCTCGCCGAAGATCTCCCAGGTTTCCCGGCCGGCCTCGATCGCGACCCCCATGCTCTCGCCGGAGATCCAGCGGGCGACGGCGATCGTCGAGCTCCTGCAGATCCGTTCGAAGCTGTCCTGGACCGTGGAGTCGACTTCATGGTGGGGGCCCGCCGTCCGTTCCACGGTCAGCTCGAGCACCTCCTCCTCGCGGCGCTTCAGCTCCTCGCCGAGGCGCAGCAGCTCCTCCCCCGGGCTCTCGGGCACCGGAATCGGCGGTACGGGTGCCGGAGAAGCCTCAGTTGCCAAATCGGAGCGTCTCGAAGTCACACCCCCTGATCGACGCGTACCACCCCGAACTTGAGGGTGAACGGCAGAATTCAACACCAATTGGTGCGAGGCTCGTGCGGGTGCTTCGGGACGGCTTCAGCTGCGCGGGCCCGGAATGCCGCGAAAGCCGAACGCCTGGCTCTCGCGCCCGGCCTGCACGAACCAGCACTCGCCGTTCATCTCGCCGTCGAAGAGGCCGACGACGACGTCGATCACCTCCTGCACGGGGATGATCGGCAGCCCCTCGCTCAGCAGCAGCTCGCGGATCGGCCCGATGATCTTCGTCTCGGCGAATCCGGGGCAGACCGCGTTGATCCGGATGCCGTCGCCGGCGAGGATCGGGCCGAGCGAGCGCACCAGCCCGACGACCGCGTGCTTGTTCGCCGCATATACGGGGTCCATCGGCACCGCGGTCAGCCCGGCAAGCGACGCCGTCGCCACGATCGAGCCACCGCCCCGGACCTTCATCGCCGGCAGCACCGCGTTGACCCCGAAGACCACCCCGTCGATGTTGACCCCCATCGCCCGCCGGTAGGCCTCGAGGTCGAAGTCCTCCCCGAGCTGGGTCCCGAACGCGACGCCGGCGTTGAGAAAGGCCATGTCGAGCCCGCCGTACTCCTCGACGGCGACCGCCACCGCGGCCTCGTTCTGCTCGGGGTCGCTGACGTCGCAGGGGACGAACAAGGCCCCCGCGGCCTCGGCGAGCTCGCTCCCCGCAGCCTCGTCCACGTCGCAGGCGACGACCCGCGCCCCGCGCCCGGCCAGCGTCTCCGTCAACGCCCGTCCGAAGCCGCTCGCCGCCCCGGTGATCAGTGCAACCCGCTCGCTCACACCGGGGACCCTCTCACGAACCGATTTCCGGCACCTTCGAGCTCAGTGCCCAGAAATGATGATCTGCGCGACGAAGGCGAGGATCAGAACGATCAGCAGGGGAATCGCCATCGCAACGACGGTTGCGAAAAGCCCGATGAGGACCGGCTTGAGGACTCGACGGCCCTGGCCGTGCTCGTCGGGTGGAGATTGGGTCACTGGGCTTTCGATGCGGCTTCCAAGAGGGGTGGACGACGGGACTCGAACCCGCGACCGCCTGGACCACAACCAGGAGCTCTACCAACTGAGCTACGTCCACCGCGCCGGCTGAAAGTTAGCGAGCCGGGCTAGGCGACGAGCTGAGCGAACGCCTCGAAGCCCGGGGTGGTGCGCTCGACCAGGGCCGGTTCGGCCGCAGCCGTCCGCTCCGGCAGCGTGTGGGCACCGTCATCGCCGAGCGCCGCGACGGCCTCGTCGATCATCTCCGGCACCGCCAGCCAGGCCTCGACCAAGGCAAGGTCGGCCTCCGGGTGGAAGAGCACCCCCCAGGCGTTGCCGGCGCGGAAGGCCTGGTGCTCGGTCAGCGCCGAGGAGGCGAGCGGCTGGGCGCCGTCGGGGAGGTCGAAGACGTCGCCGTGCCAGTGCAGGATGTCGGTGCTGGGGGCGAGGCCGCCGAGCACCGGGTCGGAGGGATCGCTGACCGCGACCGGAGCGAAGCCGATCTCGGGCCCCTCCCCCACCCGCACTTCAG
>DATBXZ010000335.1:0-6564 GCA_036513995.1 Solirubrobacterales bacterium
AGGTGGCCTTCCACGGGGGCGGTGTTCGTGAGCGGCTGAGGGCAGGCGAGCGAGCCTGCCTCGGCAGCGAGACCCGGTCGAAGATTGGCGCGCTCCTCGACAAAGAACGGTTCGATCTGGTCCATGTGGTGCACGCGTACCACCAGCTCGGCATGACCTTCTTCCCCCTGCTTCGCCGCAGGGGAATCCCGACCGTTCTCGACCTTCACGACTACAAGGTCGGGTGCCCTCGCTATCTGCTGTTCAACGACAGGACCGGCCAGACCTGCACAGTGTGTCTCGACAAGCGAGGTGCCTGGGCCTGGGCGCCCGCCACCCGACGGTGTTGGAACGGCTCGGCCACGAGCGGGATGCTGTTGAGCATGGAGGCGCTCTCGGCGCGCTTCTCCAAGGCCTACACGGGCGTCGACAGGGTGGTAGTCAGGAACGAGCTGCAATGGGACGCTGCGCTTCATGCCGGAGTGGCAAAGGAGAAGCTCCGCCTGATCCCACCCTGGATTGACCTACGCGATGAGGGACCGAGCGGCTCATCCCTCGACGGGAGGATCCTGTTCGTGGGGCGGTTGGTCCAGGAGAAGGGGGTCGACACGCTCATCCGCGCGGCGGCGATGGCCCGGGTCCCACTCCGCATCGTCGGCGATGGCGCGCAACGGCCGGAGCTCGAAGCTCTGATTCGGAGTACCCGCGCCGACGTCGAGCTCGCCGGCTGGCGCCACCACGACGAGGTGTTGGAGGAGGTTGCGACGGCGAAGGCGCTGGTCGTCCCCTCGATCTGGCCTGAGGTTTTCGGTCTGGTGATCTGCGAGGCGTTCGCCGTGGGGACGCCGGTAATCGGCAGCGACATCGGGGCGATCCCCGAGCTGCTGGGCCAGGGTCGGGGGCACCTGTTCGCGCCTGGTGACGCCCCCGCCTTAGCGCGCATTCTGGAGAAGATCGATAGGGACCCGGATTTCGCGGCGCAGAGCGTCGAGCCGGCGTACGAGTATTCGCGGGTGCGCTTCTCCTATGATCGCTGGAGGACACAGTATGGAGAGGTCTATGAGGAACTGACGTAAGGTCGCTCGAACCGTGCGACGTTGACTGGCTTCTCCTGCGTTGGCGCCTCGTTGCTGCCGCCCTCAGAATCAATTTTCACTATGCGATAGCTGCGTCGGTGGTGGGTCTTGTATTGGCTCTATCCCAGCGACGTCCTCGGCGCCCCCTGGTCGCCACCACGTGATTCTCGGTTGGCTCGGGCGGGGTGTAAACAAGTTGATAACGAGCGGTATCAAATAGAAGGTGGAGAAAGGGACTAACCCTTCAACAACGTTGCAATGATTTCGTCGCAATAGGTTCACCCGGAGTTCCCTACCAGTTCACATATCTCTCTCTGACGACAGCGAGGATCGCGTTCCAGTCCTGCGAAAGAGATGCAGGGGAAGCGATCCAAGGAGGATCTATGTTGCGTTTAGGGAGAAGTAAATCGGCGAGGGCGGGCATCCGTGCCGCGCTTCTGGCCGGAGCGGCTGTCGCTGCTGTCGGCCTGAGTGCCGGCAGCGCATCGGCAGCGCCGCTTTGTAATGGCACCAACATCATTGGCCAGGGTTCTTCGCTGCAGAAAATCGCGCAGCAGAACGTCTGGGCGCCTGCCTTCTCGAGTGAAGTTTGCAACTCAGGTAGCCATCCCACCGTCACCTATGAATCAACGGGTAGCGGTGCCGGCCTGAAGGAATGGAACTCAGACGGCAAACGTGGCTCCCTTAATCACGAACGCCAGTTCATTGGCACCGACGATGCACCGACGGCCGAACAGATCACCAACATCACCAGCGTCGCCGGCGGCGCCTCCCTGGCGGTGATCCCGGTCGCTCAGACCTCGATCTCGATCGACGCCAACCCACCGACCGGCTGCACGGTGGAAGTAATCACCAACGCGGATCTGCAAAGGGTGTTCCGGGGGAGCTACCTCCAGTGGTCGCAAATCGCCACGGCCGAAGGAGGCAGCGCTTGCGAAGCTCCGATCACCCGGGTCGTGCGCAAGGATGGTTCCGGTACCAGCTACCAGCTCAAGAACTACCTTTACAAGATCAGCACGACTAAGATGAACTGCACGGTAGGCAACACTGAAGGTAAAGCGACCTGGCAGGAACTGGAGCCCATCATCAACGCCGAAACCGGCGCTCCCAACACGACCTGGCCTGAATCCTGCAAAGCGCAGGTGCTGAGTCCTGTGGTGAGGCCGGCGGGAACCGGCGGTGGCGAAGAGGTGAAAATGGTCAACGCCACGGCGGGCTCGATCGGCTACGCGGCACTGCCCGATGCCAAGTCGAACAGCGCCGTCGACATCCTCAGTGTTCAGAACAACGGCCAGAAGCCGCTACTCGAAGCGACCTTCGCCAGTCCTGCGCTCGGCACCGAGGCCAACTGCCTCGAAACGTTGTACGTCGTGCCGGTCCAGGGACGCAACGTTGAAGGATCGACCGGCCTCAACGTCGACTGGTCGCAGGTCTTCGGCGCCTCGCCGTCGACCGGCGGGGAACGCTACCCGCTGTGCACGCTGACCTACGACCTCGCTTTCCATGGCTACAAAGCGGCGGGCTTCCCGACCCCGACCAAAGAGGAGACGACTGTTCACGACTACCTGCGCGAATACATCGCGCTCGGCGGTCAGGCACAGCTCGCGTCCTCGGGCACGTTCTATGCCCCGCTTCCCTCCACGGGAGGAGGCATCATCAACGTCCTCTCAGCGGCCAAGTTCGCCGGGAGCAAAATCAGCCCCTGAGGCTGATCGGTAGACGCGACTATCTCGCGTCAGCCACGATTTGAGCGAGGGGCCGGGCTATTGCCCGGCCCCTCTGCTTTTACGCATGTCCTGGCCCTCAATTCCCGTACAGAGTTTCCTCGATGTTCACAACTTCGCTATCGGCGCTGAGCACGATGCCGTAGATGGCCGGAAGGGGATGCCGCTGGCATACGAACGCTCGCGCTCGAGCCCTAATGTGGTGCGCGATTGTGGGAGTTGGCGCGATGTCGTTGACGGCAGGCGCGCTCACCTCGTCGGCCGACGCCGCAACCTCCGGCCAGATCGGAGAAGCATGGGGATCGCCTGGGGGGAGCACCGGCCAGTTCTTCGATCCGGCGATGCTGGGCGTGGATCCCAGCGACGGAAGCGTCTACGCGGGAGACGTCACGCCCGATAATCAGCACTACCGGATCCAGAAGTTCTCGGGAAACGGCCAATTCGAGGCATTGGTCGAGATCCCACGGATCGTCGAAGGAAAGATCGTCACGCTGCACGGAATTGCGGTCGATCCGGTGCTGCACCGGATCTACGTGATCGAAGGCTGCCATCTGGCTAAACCGGCCGGCTCGTGCACGTCCTTCGGCTCTACCTATGGTGCCCGGCGAGTTCTCGCCTTCTCGACGGAACGACAGGGCACCGAACTCGTCCCCGCGGAAGGCGCGGCGACCCTTCCTCTTCCCGGCGGCGAAGAAACCCTTTACACCCCGCAAGCGATCGCTGTCGATCCGAGCGACCACGATCTCGTCATCCTTGCCGAAGACATTTCGGGGCACACGACGGTTCAGCGGATCAGCTCAGCCGGCGTAACCGGAGCGCGCTTCGTCGATACCGGAAACGTCCTCCGGTCCGTCGGGGAAGAAGCCACGTCGCTCGCCGTCGGCCCAACTGGCGCGACATACGCGCTCACCGGTGGGCCGAATGCCGCCGGGGCCGAACATACGCGCGCCTGGGAGCTTCCCCCCGCTCTCTCGAGCCTCACAAAGGTCCCTGGCTTTGCCGAAGCGGCCGAAAGCGAAGGCTGGACGGCGGGCCTCCTCAGCCCGAAATCCTCGCCCCTGCTGGGCGGCCCCCAGATTGCGATCTCGCCGGACGGGGACACGCTCTACTGGAAGGAAAGCCTCAGGCAATCTACCCCGACCGAAGCGGGAGAAGTGTTGGTCCGTGGCTACTCGCTGACCGAAGGCGCGACGAAGGCTCTGTACGGTGGCGGAAAAGGGCGCTGCGCGATCACGACCTCGAGTGCCGGGATCGCGACGACAGCGGGCGACCTGATCGTCTTCGACTATGGGGCGGAAGGCGAAACTCCGCTCTACGGCGGCAAGGTCCTGACATTTGGCCCCGGTGGCAGCGGCTGTCCAGCAGCGGTTGCGAAGTTCAGCGTCAACGGTAGGGAAGAAGAAAGCGTGTCGGTAGGAAAAGGCGCAACGGTCACCTTCGATGCCTCCCGCTCGGAACTGCTCGAAGGGTTCCGCCGGGAACTGATCTGGAAATTCGGTGACGGATCGGAAAAGGTGGTGAAGTTCACACCCGAAACCGGGACCGAACCAGCGGAAGAAGCCGAAGTCACGGTCACTCATCAGTACGCGAGCGCCGGCGACTTCACCGTCCGGCTCGAAATCAAGTTGAGCGAAGCGCCCTTCGGCAACCCGCCTCCGGCCGAACGGACGCTGAAGGTCGAAGGCCCGTCGGAACCCAAGTTCAAGCTCACCGTCTCCGAGACGGGCGCGGGCACCGTCACCAGCTCCCCCAGCGGGATCGCCTGCGGGTCGGACTGCGAAGCGGAATACGAAAGGGGCACCGTGGTCACGCTGATCCCCACCGCTGGCCCCGGCTCGGAATTCAAAGGCTGGAGCGGCGCCTGCGCTGGCACCGGCGCTTGCGAAGTGACGATCAGCGCAGCCAAGTCGGTGAGCGCGAAATTCGCCCCCGCCTTGAAGCCCAAGTTCAAGCTCACCGTCTCCGAGACCGGCCTAGGCGCGGGCACCGTCACCAGCTCCCCCAGCGGGATTGCCTGCGGTCCGGCCTGCGAAGCCGAATACGAAGAAGGCACCAGCGTTGCTCTGGTCGCCAACCCTGGCGCAGAAGCGGAATTCAAAGGCTGGAGCGGCGCCTGCACCGGCACCGGCGCTTGCGAAGTGACGATGAGTCAGGTTAGGTCGGTCGGCGCTGAATTCGCTCCCGCACCCAAGCTCAGGGTCATGCTCACAGTCCTCAAGACAGGCTCGGGCATCGTCACCAGCTCCCCCGGCGGAATCGCCTGCGGCGCCATCTGCGAACGCGGCTACGAAAAAGGCGATCTGGTCAAGCTGAATCCGATCCCCGCCCTGGCCTCGAAATTCGAGGGCTGGAGTGGCGCCTGTGCCGGGATCGGTGCTTGCGAAGTGACCATGAGCGCCGCGCGGGAAGTCACCGCCACCTTCGACACCGTCTTCGCGGTTCCCTCGATCGCGAGCCCACCGGCGGGCGGCGGCAATTCGACGTCCGCCAGCACGGTCCCAGCTAGCGCTCCGCCGCCATCGCCCCGACCTGAACACAAAGTCTCGCCACTCGCCAAGTGCAAGAAGCTGAAGGGCAGGAAGAAGGCCAAGTGCATAAAGCACGCGCGCAAAGGCAGGCGCTAGCCGTCTTCGTCGCCGTCGCCGGATTGCTGGCACTGGCGGCCGTGCCGGCGCAGGGGCTGATCACCCCTCCGGTGACGGTCGACGGTCCCTCCTCCAGCATCCTCGACTTTGGCGGCGTGGCGATGGCCAGCGATGGAACCGGTGGCCTCGTCTACGTGAAAGCGGTGGAAGGAGTGCCCCACATCTTCGCCAGCCGCTACCTCGGTGACAGCTGGAGCGTTCCGATCCGGGTCGACTGGGACCAACCCTATGCGGCGACCCAGCCCCAGATCGCGGCGGGGCCCAGGGGCGAACTGCTCGCCGTCTGGGTGACCCAGGTGGCGACCGTCCACGGCAAGGTCCAGGACGGCCTCTACTCGGCGCGGATCGGCGCCGGGGGGTCGAGCTTCGGCCCATCGCTGCTGGTCGACCCGAACGTGGGCGAAGGGATCGGAGTCGACCCCTCACTCGCGGCCGCCTCGCCGGGGAAGGCGATCGTCGCCTACCGGGCGATCACCTTCGACTTCAACCAGAACGTCTTCTCTACCGCGGTCCAGTTGCGCCCCGGCGACGTGATGGCCGACATCCGGGTCGCCCGCCTCAACGGCGATCGCTGGTCGCGACTCGGCGCGATCAACCGCAACCCCGAAGCCTCGATGCGCCCGCCCAGCGCCACCAACGGCCCCCAGATCGGGACCGGCGCCGAAGGCGGCGCCGTCGTCGCCTGGCAGGAGCCCGACCAGACCGGCACGGCGCGGATCTGGATGCGGCGGATCTTCGGCACCACGCCCGGGCCGGTGCTGCAGGCGAGCCCGTCGAGCTGGGAAGGGAAGCCGGTGACCGCCGACGCCGACGCCCTCTCCCTCTCCGTCACCCCCTACGTCCAGGCGCGGGTCGCGTTCCGGATCGCCGCCGGTGGCAGCTCTGTCCTGGCCGGCCGGCTGCTCGCCAACGCTCTGCCACCCAACTACTCGACCACCGCCGGCGCGCTCAGCGGTCCCCTGCTCGCCGACGGAGGCGGCGCGGCGCCTCCGTCGGGAGGAGCGGGGCCGCCGGATCTCGACGCTGGCGAAGATCGCAGCCGCAAGCCCTCGATGCGCCTCGACTTCCTCGCCGGCTCGCAGTTGCAGCAGATGGGAGTCGGTCCCGAAGGCGGGGTGGTGGGGGTGGCGACGCCACCGG
>DATBXZ010000336.1:0-6116 GCA_036513995.1 Solirubrobacterales bacterium
GGCGAGGCTGCCACCGCCGCGGGCGACGACGATCGCCGCCGCCGTGCGCTCGATCCCTCGCCGCTGGGCGCGGTCGAGCACGACGGTGGCTATCCGCCGCTGGAACCCGCCCCGGGCGGCGAGGCCGCGTTCGGAGGAAGCGCGAATCTCGCGAATCTTCTGGTTGAGGGCGCCGCGCTCACGCTGCAGCGCTCGCGCCGGCCCCCGCGCCAAGGCCGCCAGATGCCGGGCGCGGGTACCGATCGCTCCCTCTCCCGCTCGGCGCAGCGAGGAGGTCGCCCGCTCGAGGTCGCGGCGGGCGCCGATGCAATCGAGCGGCACCGCTGCCTCGGCGGCGTGGGTCGGGGTCGAGCAGGCGACGGCGGCGACGTCGTCGATCAGGGTCGTGTCACGCTCGTGACCGACCGCGCTGACCACCGGTACCCGCAACATCGCCACCGTGCGACAGAGGGTCTCGTCGCAGAAGGCCCAGAGGTCGGCGAGGCTGCCACCGCCGCGGGCGACGACGATCGCCTCGACCTCGGGCCGCTCCGCCAGACCCCGGATCGCCGCCGTGATCGCCAGCGCCGCGTGCCGGTCCTGGACCGGCGCGAAAGCCCAGACCACGGTGCCGCCCCAGCCTCGGCGCGCCAGCCCCGCCAGCAGATCGCGCCGGGCCGCTCCCGATTCCGCCGTCACCACCCCGATCGTCTTCGGCAGCAGCGGCCGCGCCAGATGCTTCTGCAGCTCGAACAAGCCCTCGGCACGCAGCTGCGTGCGCAGCTCCTCCAACCGGGCCAGCAGGTCCCCCTCTCCGGCAAGCCGCACGTGGGTGGCGCGAAAGCTGAAGCTGGGCGAAGCCTGGCCACCACCGGGGTAGTAGTCGGGACCGCCGGCGATCACCAGTTCGGCCCCATCGCGCAGCGCCCCCTCCGGCAGCCCGGCTTTCTCCAGGTCGTTGAGCCAGATCGCGCAGGGGACCGCTCCCTGGCTATCGCGCAACTCGAAGTAGGCCTGCACCTTGCTGCGCCCGACTCCGGTCACCTCGCCGATCAGCTGCACCCGCGCCCGCTTGCGCATCTCCTCCTGCAGCCGCCGTGCGTAGCGCCCGACCGGGAACGGTCCTGGCAGGCCGGGACCCGCCTGCGGGATCGCATCGCCGAGCTCGATCTCTCCCTGCTCCATCCGGCTCAGGCTAGATGACCCTTCACACAGTGCTTTTCCAGCTCTTCGCCCAGGTCCGCAGCTCGCCGATCGCGGGGCCGAGCTGCTCGCCAATCGCGGTCAGCGAGTAGGTCACCCGCACCGGGGTTCCGGCTTCGACCTCGCGTTCGACCAGACCTTCCTCCTCGAGCTCGCGCAGGCGCTGGGAAAGCAGCCGGTCGGAGAGGCCGGGGACCGCCTTGCCGAGCTCGCCGAAGCGCATCGGCCGCTCGGTCAGGGCGCAGACGATCGCCCCCGTCCAGCGCTTGCCGATCAGCTCGATCGCGGCATGGAAGTGCGGACAGACGGAGCCGGGGGGGCCGGCGGGGACTTTGGTCGAGGAGACCGGTTCCACGGAGACCGACCTTACTGAACGTAAGTGATGGGCTTTTGGCCTGTGCTCACGTTCAGCCGGTGCAGGGGCCGGTGGAGACCGGGGACGATGCCCGGGAGACCGCGTCGCGGACGTCCTCGGCCGGGATCGCGAAACCGCCCGGTGAGCCGGAGGTGGTGGCGGCGAAGACCGTCCCCACCACCTGGCCCTGGGCATTGACCAGCGGGCCACCCGAGTTGCCGCTGCGCACCAGGCCCCGCAGGGCGACGATCGTGCGGTCGATCGGTCCGTTGCCGTAGGAGTCCTCGCTGATCGTCGGCCGGGTCTCGCCGAGGCGGGCCGGGGCGACGTCATAGGGACCGTTCTCCGGGTAACCGAGCACGGCGGCATCGGAGCCGGGCTGGCGATGGTCGGAGATCGGCAACGTCGGCAGGTCGGCGCCGACCCGCAGCAGCGCCAGGTCGTCCTCGGGGTCGTAGTAGACGGGCGTCGCGTCGAGCTCGACCCCACCCTGGATCGTGACCGTGGTGTCGCTGGAGCCGGCGACGACATGCGCGTTGGTGACGACCAGGCCCGGCTGCACCGCCCAGCCCGAGCCCTCGACCCCGAGGCTGCAGGCGGTGCCGAGCACCCGCACCACCGAGCCCGCGGCGTTGATCACGTCGGGATCGCTGGCGATCGCCTCGTCGGGGCGGGCGACCGGGGCCGCCGGGCCGGTAATCGAGGGCGCCGGGTCGACCCGGTCGAGTGCGTTGAGGACCGGGCCGGAGGGCGGCAGCACTTCGTTGAGACTGCGCAGGATCACCGACTCCTGGACGTCGGCCCGCAGCCGCGCGGTCCCCGGCGCGTGCAGCGCCACCGAGCCGAAGACCCAGGACAGGCCCAGCGCCACGGCGGCGATCAGCGCCGCCCCACCGGCCCCGTCGGCCAGATGCAGGGCGGGCCGGCGGATCACCTTCGCCCGCAGTCCCAGCGCGAAGCTCTCGACCGCGACCGCGACCAGCGCCCCGGCCAGCAGCGCCCCCAGCGCCGCGCAGAGCGGCGCGTAGGGGGACCTGGCGCCGTGGGAGAGGACCAGGGGACCAAGCCGGCCGCCGACGAACGCCCCCAGGCCGAAGCCGACCAGAGTCAGGGCACCGACGATCAGTCCCTGCCGGAAACCCCACAACCCGAGCGCGATGGTGAAGGCAACGATGGCCCAGTCCAGAACAGTCACCACTGAATAGAAGCATGCGGGGGATCGCTCTATTACCTTTCACCCGGTGAGCCAGATGTCACCCGAGGTGGAGCGGCGTCGTCGCCTGGTCACCCGCACGCTCCCCCTGGCGGCGATCGCCGTTGTCGCTTTCGCCCTGGGCGCCTCCGCCGGCGCCCCCGGCTCGCCCGAGAAGGACGCCGCCGGCCGCTTCGCCGAAGCCTGGGCGGCCGGCAACTTCGCCGCCATGTACAAAGAGCTGAACCCGGCCTCGAAAGCCTCAATCGAACTCAACGACTTCGCCATCGACTACCGCGAAGCCGAGCAGGTGGCGACGCTGCGCTCGCTCGAACCGGGCTCCGCTCAGGACCCCTCCTCGCAGAACGGCGAGACCGTGGTCCCGGTGCCGATCGCCGTCGCCACCGTCGCCTTCGGCCGCTTCGAAGACGAGGTCGAAGTTCCCTACGCCGACGGCGGCATCGCCTGGGACCCCAGCCTCGTCTTCCCGGGCCTGCGCGCCGGGGAGCACCTCGAAAGCGAAATCGAACTGGCGCCGCGGGCGGAGATCCTCGCCGCCGACGGCTCGCCGCTGGCCGAAGGTCCGGCCACCGAACGCGAACACCCGCTCGGCAGCGCCGCGATCGACGTCACCGGCGAAGTCGGGGAAGCCAGCGAAGAAGAGGCGCCCAAGCTCGCCCGCCACGGCTTCGCCGCCGACACGCCGGTGGGCGTCAGCGGCCTGGAGCGAGCCTTCAACACCCGGCTCGCCGGCAAGCCGGGCGGCTCGCTGCTGGCGATGGACAAAGCGGGGACCTCGGTCCGCGTGCTCGCCCAGGCCAAGCCGCGACCGGGAGCGCCGGTGAAGACGACGATCGACCCGGGCCTGCAGGAAACGGCCGTGGCCGCCCTCGCCGGCCGCCCCGGCGGCATCGCCGTGCTCGACTCCCGCAACGGCGACGTCCGCGCCCTCGCCGGCCAGGCCTTCTCCGCCCCCCAGCCCCCCGGCTCCACCTTCAAGATGGTCACCACCGTCGCCGCCCTCAAGAACAACCTCGTCTCGCTCGACGACGAATTCGAAATCACCAACGGCGTCGATGTCGGCGGCCGCTTCCTCAGCAACGCCAACGGCGAGTACTGCGGCGGCACCTTCCGCCAGGCCTTCGCCGAGTCGTGCAACGCCGACTTCGCGCCGCTGGGACCGGAGATCGGCAACGACGAACTCGTCGCCACCGCGGAAAGCTTCGGCTTCAACTCGCCTCCCACCCTCTACGCACCGAAGCTGGTGCGCGAAGCCGAACTACCCGAATCGACGATCCCAACCGAAATCGGCGAAGAAATCGACCTCGGCGTCTCCGCGATCGGCCAGGGGGAAGTGCTGGCAACGCCGCTGCAGATGGCGACCGTGGCGCAGACGATCGGCAACGGCGGCGTCCGCGAGCCGACCTCGATCGTCGCCAACGAGAAGCTGCGCCCGCACGCTGAGCCGGTGCGGGTGATGTCGAAGAAGGTCGCCGGCGAGCTCAACGAACTGATGGTCGGCGTCGTCACCGAAGGGACCGGCACCGCCGGGGCGATCCCCCAGGCGCAGGTGGCCGGCAAGACCGGCACCGCCGAGCTGGGGCCGAAGCCGGGCCAGGAGGAAGCGGAAAACCCGGTCCAGATAAAGGACGCCTGGTTCGCCGCCTTCGTCCCCGCCGAGAAGGCGAAGCTGGCGATCGGGGTGTTGCTGATCGAAGCCGAAGCCGCCGGTGGAGACGTCGCCGCCCCGGCCGCCGCCGAAGTCCTCTCCGCCGGCCTCTAGCGAGCGGGCGCCGCGGGCTAGAGGTCGAGTTTGACTTCGGCGTCTTCGCCGTCGCTGCCGGGGATGTGCAGCGTCAGCGGCCGGTTGTCGGACGCCTCCGCCGGCAGCAGGAAGATCACCACCGAGCCCTCGATCGGGCCCTGCTGCGGGGTCGAGTCGAGTACCGGGATCTGTTCCTGCGGTTCGACTTCGCCGCCGAAGTCGAGCGCGTAGAGGCTTTCGCTGGGAATCACGTCGTAGGTCTGATCGCCGGCGTCGGTGATCTTCATCGTCGAGGGCAGCGTCTGCGGTTCGTTGCTTTCGTTCTGGACCAGGAAGAAGACGCCGAAGTAGTTGGAGCCCTCGGGCGGTGGCGGCTGGCCGACCAGGTAGGCGGAGTCCTCGCTGTCGTTCGGGTTCAGGTAGCGCGAGAAGTTGACGCTGAAGGAGAGATCGCCGAGCTTGACCGGTTCGCCCTCGGCCACGTCCTTGGAGTCGCTCGAGTAGCCGCAGGCGGAGATGCCGACGACGAGGACGGCGAAGGCCAGGGCGGCGAGCAGCGGCAGGGCGAGTCGTCGGTTCGGGACCATCGGCGGCGAGAGTCTATTAGGAGCTTCTACGGGATGCCGGTCGCGTATCTGTTGCCACCGGCGACGGCGATCCGGTTGCCGTCCCAGACGCCGGACTCGAGCCCGTCGCGGAGCCGCTTCAGCGCCTCCCGCCAGCCCCGCTCCTGCCAGACGGAACCGGCGCTGAGCAACTCCAGGCCGCGGTCGACGTTGCCCGGCTCGGTCCAGTGGGAGAGCCGCACCGAGGTCAGCGAGCCCGGCCCCTCGGTCAGCTCCCAGACCGTGTTGGTGGGGATGCGGTTGACGCGGCCGCCCTGGCCGCGCTCGACGATCCGGAAGGGCTCGTCCAGCTCGACGATCGCGGTGTCCATCCAGACCGAGCGCAGCGGCGCCTCGACCCGGAACCTGGCTCCGGCGCCGACCCCGGTCGCCTCGATCCGGGTGAGGTGGAAGCCGGAGAGGAAGTGGTCGGTGAAGGAGGGGCGGGCGGCGAGGTCGTTGAGCGTCTCGAAGACCCGCTCGCGCGGGACGTCGATCTCGGTTTCGGCGCGTAGCGGGCCCATCGCGGCGCGATTCTAGTCGCCGCCCGCCCGGTGCCACCACATCAGTCCAAATTGAGTGACGGCGGACACTCAGCGCGCTAGGATCGATCCAAGCCGTACGAGGGAGGAGGCAACCATCTTCGACAGCATCAGCAGCAGCCCGCGCGACGGTCGCTACGAGACCGGCGCGACTCCCGGCGAGGGCACCTTCTTCTGCCTCGCCTGTGGCTCGCAGCTCTCGATGCGGGAGACCGACGAGCTGCCCAAGTGCCCGCGTTGCGGGGGCTCCAGATACCGCCGCGACTCGATCTTCGAGTCTCGCCAGGACCACAGCACGACGAGCGAATTCCAGGCACCCGACACCCACGCCCCGCCGAGCTGGCTCGACGAGGCGCGCCGGCAGCGGTCCGGCTCCGGCTACTGCCTCGCCTTCCAGAGCGACGACGGCGAGATCGTTTCCTTCCCGATCGAGCACGGCTGGATGCGGATCGGCCGCAGCCCCAATGCCGACCTG
>DATBXZ010000337.1:0-9834 GCA_036513995.1 Solirubrobacterales bacterium
CTAGGAGAGGAAAATGGACGAGCAGCAGCTAAAACCCGTCAAGGTCACCGTAGGAGTCTGCGGCGGCATTGCGGCCTACAAGGCCGTCGACCTCGTCCGCCTCCTCCAGGACGCCGGCCTCGACCCTCACGTCATCATGACCGCCTCCGCCCAGCAGTTCGTCACCCCCCTTACCTTCAGCGCCATCTCCGGCCACCCCGTCATCACCGGCATGTTCGGCGGCACCGACGAAGCCCCCAAACAAGACCCCACCATCGAGCACATAGCCGAGGCCCAGTCCACCAGCGCCCTCGTCGTAGCCCCCGCCACCGCTAGCACCCTCGCCAAACTCGCCCAAGGCATCGCCGACGACTTCCTCTCCACCCTCTACCTCGCCACCACCGCCCCCGTCATCATCGCCCCCGCGATGAACGTCAACATGTGGAACCACCCCGCCACCCAGGCCAACCTCGCCATCCTCCGCGACCGCGGCGTCCAGATCGTCGAACCCGGCAGCGGCTACCTCGCCTGCGGAATGACCGGCTCCGGCCGCCTCGCCGAAGTTCCCACCATCGTCTCCGCCACCCTCAAGGCTATCGAAGACCACGCACCACGCCACGCCGACCTCACCGGCCAGACCGTCCTCATCACCGCCGGAGGCACCAGAGAGGCCATCGACCCCGTCCGCTTCATCGGCAACCGCTCCAGCGGCCGCATGGGCATCGCCCTCGCCGCCGCCGCGGCGCGGCGCGGCGCCGAGGTGACCCTGGTCGCGGCGAACGTCGCCCTGCCCGAGCCCGCCGGTGTCCGCCGTCTCGACGTCGAGACGGCCGCGCAACTGACCGCAGCCGCAAACGCCGAGTTCCCGGCCACCCATGTTCTGCTGATGGCGGCGGCGCCAGCCGACTTCCGTCCGACCGCGGCGGCGCCGGGCAAGCTCGAGCGCGAGGACGCCCTCGACCTCCACCTCGAGCCGACCGAGGACATCCTCGCCGCCCTCGCCGCCGCTCGCACGCCGTCCCAGACGATCGTCGGCTTCGCCGCCGAGCACGGGGGGGAGGCGGCTGGCCGCGCCCGCGACAAGCTCACCCGCAAGGGCGCCGACCTCATAGTCCTCAACGACGTCTCCGACCCCACGATCGGCTTCGAGAGCGAGCAGAACGCCGTAACCCTGATCGACAAAGACTCCGATACAGCCGTCCCGACGGCGTCGAAGGACGCGATCGCCGAGTCGATCCTCGACAAAGTCGACCAGCTCCGCCCCGAGCGGTCCCTGCAGGAGCGCTAGCCCGGCCCTCAGCCACGCTTGAGCAGCGAGCTATACTCGCTCCAGCTTTTCAACGTTTCGCAGCATCGAGAAGTGGGCCTTGCCCACTTTTTTTACGCCCGAACCTGGCATGACCGACCTCCAGCAGAACATCCAGCAGCAGCTGTCCGACCTCGATTCGGAGCTCGACCTGGTCGCCGTGGAGCGACCCGGCAGCGAGTCGCTGCGCATCTTCATCGATCACCCCGGTGGCGTCGATCTGGCGCTCTGCGAACGGGTCACCAAGCACCTCAACCATTTGCTGGTCGACTACTCGCTCGAGGTCTCCAGCCCCGGCGACAAGTACCGCCCCGCCACCACTTCCGAGTCCAAGGAGCCGCACCAGTGAGCAAAGAGATCGTCGACGCAGTCAAAGCGCTCGAGGCAGAGAAGGGAATCTCGGCCGACACGCTGATGGACGCCCTCGAGGACGCCCTCCTCTCGGCCTACAAGAAGACGCCCGGCGCCGCCAAATACGCCCGCGTCGACCTCGACCACGAGACCGGCGACTTCCTCGTCTTCGAACTGATCCTGCCGCCGGAGCTGGAGGAGAAGTTGCTGGCCGAGGCCGCGGAGCTGCAGGAGGAGCCCGAGGTCGATCCCGAGACCGGCGAAATGCGCGAGCCCGAGGACCCCGAGCTGGACCCGGAGATGATCGCCCCTTATGAGGACCAGATCACGACCCGCGACGTCACCCCGGAAGACTTCGGCCGGATCGCCGCCCAGACCGCCAAGCAGGTGATCCTGCAGCGGATCCGCGAGGCCGAGCGGCAGATGATGTACGACGAGTACCAGGACCGGGTCGGCGAGCTGATCACCGGCATCATCCAGCAGTCCGACAAGCGCTACACGCTGGTCCAGCTGCGCGAGCGGGTCGAGGCGCTGCTGCCCAAGTCCGAGCAGGTCTACAACGAGCGCTACGACCACGGGATGCGGGTCAAGGCCGTCATCACCGACGTCTCCGACTCGACCAAAGGGCCGGCGATCGTCGTCTCCCGTCGTAGTCCCGAGCTGATCAAGAGCCTGTTCGAGCTCGAGGTTCCGGAGATCGCCGACAAGCTGGTCGAGATCGTCGGCGTCGCCCGCGAGCCCGGCTACCGCTCGAAGATCGCCGTCGTCTCCCACGCCGACGGGGTCGACCCGGTCGGCGCCTGCGTCGGCCCGCGTGGCTCGCGGGTGCGGATGGTCGTATCCGAGTTGCGTGGCGAGAAGATCGACATCATCCCCCACAACGACGAGCCCGCCCGCTTCGTCGCCAAAGCGCTCTCGCCGGCGCGCGTGCGCGAGGTGATCGTCGACGACGAGGAGCGCCAGGCGACGGTGATCGTGCCCGACGATCAGCTCTCGCTGGCGATCGGACGCGATGGCCAGAACGCCCGCCTCGCCGCCCGCCTGACCGGCTGGCGCGTCGACATCAAGTCCGAGACCGAGTTCGCCTCCGAGGAGACCGAGGTCGAGTATGAGGGCGAAGAGCAGTCCGACGGCCGTTGCATGGCGGTGCTCTCGAACGGGCGCCGCTGCCCCAACGCCGCCGTGCCCGGCTCCACCTACTGCGGCCTGCCTTCCCACCAGGCGCTGACCCGCTTCGAGACCAGCCAGGTCGCGGTGCTCGCCAACGTCTCCGAGACCGAGGTGGCGATCCTCGCCGATCCCGACGCCGACGAAGGCCAGGTTGCCGAGATCGTCGACCGCGCCTCAGCGACCTTCGTCGAGGATGAGCCCGAGGACGTCGCACCCGCGGATGGAACGTCTGAGGAGGTCCTCGACGAAGGACAGGCCGAGGAGGCCGACGTAGCAACCGAGGGGGCGGAGCAGGCTTAGTGGCTAAGAAGCGGGTTCACGAGATCGCGAAAGCGCAGAATGTCAGCAGCAAGGAAGTTCTCGCTGCGCTGAAAGCGGCTGGCATCGATGCCAAAGCGGCCGCTTCCAACGTGGATGAGGAGTCTGCGCTGAAAGCCGTCGAAGCCGCCAAAGGCAACGGTGGCAAAGTCTCGACCCCGGCCCCGAAACCGGCACCTCCCAAAACGGCGCCGACCAAAGGTGGCGGATCTGCCGCGAAGCAGCCTGCTGCTGCCCCGGCGGCGAAACCTGCGCCTGCCCCAGTCGCCAAAGCCCCCGCGGCGACGGCCAAAGCTTCATCGTCGACCAAACCCGTTCGTCCGGCCGGCGCCCCCCAGGGCGGTGGCGGCGGTGCCGCCAAAAAACGCCGCGTCGTGATCGACTCGCAGGCGGCGCGCCGGGACCAGATGGGTGGGCCGCCGCCGCAGCGACCGCCGCGTCGCCGTGGCGGTCGCCGCCGCCGGCCGCTGCTCGAGGAGCCGCCGATGGGTCCGGCTACGCCGGTCGAGCCCGAGGCGACCAAAGTCAACTCCGGCGCCACCGTGCGCGAGGTTGCCGAGTCGCTCGGGCTGGCTCCAGCCGAGGTGATCAAAAAGCTGATGACGATGGGGGAGATGGCGACGCTGACCCAGACTCTCACCGACGAGTCGGTACGGGCGATCGCCGACGAGTACGACCGCAAGCTGGAGATCGTCACCGCCGCCGAGGAGGAGCCGGAGGAGCCGGAGTTCTCCGATGCCGCCGAGGACCTCGTCGATCGCCCACCCGTGGTCACGATCATGGGCCATGTCGACCACGGCAAGACCTCGCTGCTGGACGCGATCCGCGAGACCGAGGTCGCCGCCGGCGAGGCCGGTGGGATCACCCAGCACATCGGCGCCTACCAGGTCCACCACGACGAGAAGACGATCACCTTCCTCGATACCCCGGGCCACGCCGCCTTCACGGCGATGCGCGCCCGCGGTGCCAAGGTCACCGACGTCGCCGTGATCGTCGTCGCCGCCGACGATGGCGTGATGCCGCAGACCAAAGAGGCGATCGACCATGCCCGCGCCGCCGAGGTGCCGATGCTGATCGCCGTCAACAAGATCGACAAAGAGGGCGCCAACCCGGAAAAGGTCCGCAACGAGCTCGCCCAGGAGGGCATCTCGCCCGAGGAGTGGGGCGGCGACACCGTCTTCTGCGAGGTCTCGGCCAAGACCCACGAGGGTCTCGACAACCTGCTCGACATGATCCTGCTCGTGACTGAGCTGGAGGAGCTCGGCGCCAACCCCGACGCCCCCGGCTCCGGCACCGTGATCGAGTCCCAGCTCGACCCCGGCCGCGGTCCGGTGGTGACGGTGCTGGTCCAGCGTGGCACGATCGAGGTCGGCGACTCGCTGGTCGCCGGTCAGCAGTGGGGCCGTGTCAAGGCGATGCACGACTTCGTCGGCGAGCGGGTCGAGGCAGCCGGTCCCGGCATGCCGGTCGAGGTGCTCGGCTTCGACGGCGTCAGCGACGCCGGCGAGTTCGTCCAGGCGGTCGAGAACGACCGCCGCGCCCGCCAGCTCGCGCAGGAGCGTGCCAACCGCCTCAAGACCGAGGCCCTGGCCCGCCGCCAGGCCCGCAAGATCAGCCTCGACGAGGTCTTCGCCCGGGTCCAGGAGGGCGACATCAAGGAGCTCAACATCGTCCTCAAGGCCGATGTCGCCGGCTCCCTGGAGGCGCTCCAGGACGAGATCGCCAAAGTCCCGCAGGAACGCGTGGCGATCAACATCATCCACTCCCAGACCGGTGGCATCAACGAGTCCGACGTGATGCTGGCCTCGGCCTCCGACGCGATCATCATCGGCTTCAACGTGCGGCCGCTGGCCGACGCCCGCCGCGCCGGCGAGCGCGAGGGCGTCGACATCCGCACCTACTCGGTCATCTACAAAATCACCGAGGATCTGCGCAACGCGATGGAGGGCCTGCTGGAGGCGATCGAGGTCGAGGAGGCCGTCGGCGAGGCCGAAGTCAAACAGACCTTCAAGGCTTCGAAAGTCGGCCGCATCGCCGGCTGTATCGTCACCGAGGGCAGGGCCAGCCGCACCGCCGGCGTCCGCCTGGTGCGCCAGGGCACGGTCGTCTGGACCGGCAAGCTCGGCTCGCTGCGCCGCTTCAAAGACAACGTGCAGGAGGTCGAGGAGGGACAGGAGTGCGGCGTCGTACTCGACGGCTACGCTGACGTCAAGGAGGAAGACGTGCTCGAGTTCTTCCAGACCAAACAGGTCGAGCAGACGCTGGAGTAGGATGGCCGGCCCTCGCATGCGGCGCATCAACGAGGTGCTGCGCGAGGTCGTCGGCGCCGCGATTTCGAGCGATTTGAGTGACCCCCGCATCGGCTTTGTGACCGTGACCTCGGTTGAGACCAGCCCCGACCTGCGCACCGCAAAGGTGTACGTCAGCGTGCTCGGCAACGACGAGGATCGCGAGGCGACGCTGGACGGCCTGCGCTCCTCCCACGGCGTCCTGCAGACCCAAATCGCTGCCGAGACCCGGATGAAGCGGACGCCGACGCTGACCTTCCACTACGACGACACGATCGAGCAGGGCGTGCGGATCTCGCGGCTGCTCGACGAAGAGCCACCCGGTCCCGGGCCGGAGCCGGGCGCATGAGCGAGGCCACCGGGGTCGCCATGTCCGACCTGGAGCGGGTCGGCGCCGAGCTACGCGCCCGTGACCGCTTCCTGCTCACCGCCCACGAGGGCCCCGACGGCGACGCCCTGGGCTCGCTGCTGGGAATGCACCAGTTGCTGACCCAGCTCGGCAAGGACTCGGTGATGTTCCTCGCCGCCAAAGAGTTCCCGCTGCCGATCGAGTACCGCTTCCTGCCCCTGGAGGAGGTCTTCCACGAGCCGCCGGCGGACATGGCCGACCGCACCGTGGTCTTCCTCGACTGCGGCAACATCGACCGCATGCCGGTCGACTTCCTCACCGAGGGCGGCAACGACGTCATCAACATCGACCACCACCACGACAACACCCGCTTCGGCGACTTCAACCTGGTCGATGTCGATGCCTCCTGCACGGCCGAGATCGTCTACGACCTCGCCGTCCTCTTCGGCGCCACGATCACCAAGGAGATGGCCTCGGCGCTCTACGTCGGCCTGATCACCGACACCGGCAAATTCATGTACGAGAACACCGACGCTCACACGCACCGGGTCGCCGCCGACCTGATCGAGGCCGGCGTCGACATCGACGACACCTATCGCCGTCTCTACGAGCACGTGCCGATCGAGAAGCTGCGCCTCGTCGCCCGCGCTCTCGAAGGCATCCAGGTCCACTGCGACGGCCGCCTCGTGGTCAGCTCGATCACCGCCGCCGACTACGACGCGACCGGCGCCGGCGAGGAGATGACCGAGGGCGTGATCGACCACCTGCGCTCGATCGACGGGACCAAGGTCGCCGCTGTCGTCCGCGACCTCGGCAACCGCGGCCGCGCCGCCCGCAAGGTCAGCCTGCGCTCCAGCGAGGGCGACGTCGACGTCTCGGCGATCGCCCGCAAGAACGGGGGAGGGGGGCACAAGCGCGCCGCCGGCTTCTCGACCGACCTCGAGCTGGACGAGCTGGTCGACTTCCTCTGCGGCGAGGTCATCTCCCAGCTGGGACCCTGAGCATGGCTGGCGGCGATCCCGGAGGGGCGGTTCTGCTCTACGACAAGCCGGCGGGGGTCACCTCCCACGACGTCGTCGCCAAGGTGCGCCGGGAGCGGGGCGACAAGGCCGGTCACGCCGGCACCCTGGATCCCTTCGCGACCGGGCTGCTGCTGATCCTGCTCGGCCGGGCGACGCGCCTGCAGCGCTTCCTCGTCGGTCTGCCCAAGACCTACCTGGCGACGGCGCGACTGGGCTGGCGCTCCAGCACCGGCGACCCCGACGGCGAGCTGACCGAGACCGGCACGGTGCCCGAGGCCCTGGAGCTGCCGACCGGGACGGTGCGCCAGCGGCTGCCGATGACCTCCGCCGTGCGGGTCGGCGGCGAGCGCCTCTACAAGAAGGCACATCGCGGCGAGGTGATCGAGACCCCCGAGCGCGACGTCGAGGTCTACCGGGCAGAGCTGCTCGCGGCCGGCGACGGCCTCGCTCACTACGAGATCGAGTGCGCCGCCGGGACCTACGTCCGCACTCTGGTCGAGACCCTCGGCGACGCCTACTGCGCCGACCTGCGCCGCACCGCGATTGGCCCTTTCCGAGTGGAGGACTCCGGCGAGGTGCTGGAGATCGATCGGGTGGCCGAGCTGGTGCCGGCGGTCGCGGAGGCGCTGCGATGAGCATCGAGGTCACCTCGCTCCCCGACGCCGAGCCGCGCCCCCGCCACGTCGCGATCGGCACCTTCGACGGCGTCCACCTTGGCCATCAGGCGGTGATCGACGATGCCGACACCGTCCTCACCTTCGACCCGCACCCGCTCGAGGTCCTGCACCCGGCGGCGCTGCCGAAGCTGATCATGCCGTTCTCCGTCAAGCGCGACGTGATCGAGGGGCTCGGGGTCGAGGAGCTGGTCGTAATCCCCTTCGACCGCGAGTTCGCCAAGCGCGACGCCGAGAACTTCATCGAGCACGTCCTGATCGAGCGGCTCGGCGCCACCAAGGTCTCGGTCGGCGAGAACTTCCGCTTCGGGGCGAAGGCGAAGGGGGACCCGGCGATGCTGGCTGCGCGGCCGGAGTTCGAGACTCGGGTCGTGCCGCTGGTCGAGGTCGACGGCGAGACGGTCTCCTCGACCCGGATCAGAGCCCTGGTTGCCGCCGGCGACATGGAGGGCGCGCGCCACTGCCTCGGCGCCCCCTTCATGGTCGAGGGCGAGGTCGTCAAGGGCGACCAGCGCGGTCGCGAGCTCGGCTTCCCGACCGCCAACTTCGTCCCCGACGACCGCCTGGCGATTCCCGGTCACGGCGTCTACGCGGCCTTTGCCGACGGTGTCCCGGCCGCGGTCAACGTCGGCGTCAGGCCGACTTTCGAGAGCGGTCGCGGGGTCCTGATCGAGACCTATCTGATCGACCGCGACGAAGACCTCTACGGCCGCACTCTGCGGGTCGCCTTCGTCGAGCGGCTGCGGGGGGAGAAGCGCTTCCCCGACGCCGAGCGGCTGATCGCGCAGATGCGCCGCGACGTCGAGGACGCCAAGCGCGTCTGTGCTAGCTTCCAGCGGCCGTGACCCCCTGGGTGCACGGTTTTTTTGAGGCGAACACGACATGGGCCTGACCAAGGAAAAAAAGAGCGAGCTGATCGGCAAATACGGCCGGGCGGACGGCGACACCGGTTCCGCCGAGGTCCAGGTCGCCCTGCTGACCGAGCGGATCAACGAACTCACCGGCCACCTGCGCGAGCACAGCAAAGACCACCACTCGCGCCGCGGCCTGCTGATGCTGGTCGGCAAACGGCGCCGCATGCTGCGCTACCTCGAGCGGACCGACCTCGAGCGCTACCGCGCTCTGGTCGCCGATCTCGGCCTGCGGCGATGATCGCCGCCGGCGAGCCGGCCCCCGACTTCACCCTGCGCGACCAGGACGGCGAAGAGGTCTCGCTGGCCGACTTCCGCGGCCGCAGGGTCCTGCTGGTCTTCTACCCGTTCGACTTCAGCCCGGTCTGCTCGGACCAGCTCTCGCTCTACCACGAGGTCAAGCCGGAGATCGAGGAGAAGGGGGTGACCGTTCTCGGCGTCAGCGTCGACAGCCCCTACGCGCACAAGGCCTTCCAGGAGAAGTTGGGGATCGACACCACCCTGCTCGCCGATTTCGAGCCCAAGGGCGCGGTCTCCCGTGCCTATGGCTCCTACGTCGACGCCGCGGGCATGTCCAACCGCACCCTGGTCCTGATCGGCGCCGACGGCGCCGTCGAGTGGGCCTACGAATCGCCGACACCGGGCGAGTTCCCCGGCGCCAACGTGATCTTCGACGCACTCGCCTCCTGACCATCCTGACCAGCGCCCCGGTGCCGCCGATCGGGCCCGATGACCACGGGCGGGGTGAGGGCGAGGGGCTGATCGTCTATGCCGATCTCGGTTGCCCCCACTGCGCCGCGGCCTGGGCGGAGCTGGTCGCGCGGCCCGGGCGGGTCGTCTTCCGCCACTTCCCGGTCGCCGGCAAGCACGCGCGCTCGCCGGCGCTGCACGCGGCCGCCGAGGCGGCTGGGAGGCAGGGCCGGTTCTTCGAGATGGTCGACTCGCTCTATGCCGATCGCGGCCACGTCGACGACCCGCACCTCTGGGAGCGGGGCGAGCGCCTCGGGCTCGACCTCGAGCGTTTCGAGCGCGACCGCCGCTCCGAGCAGGTCGCCGCGCGGGTGCGGCGCGACTTCGAGTCCGGCATCCGCGCCGGGGTCACCGGCACGCCGGCGACTTTCGGCCTCGGGGGCGGCGCATAGGTCTGCGCCGCCGGCCTGTACTCTTTCCAGCGAAAGAGAACGAGAGTTCTAGAAAACAGATGGCCACCAACCGGGTGGCCGGAGGTAGGACAACTAAATGAGCATGTTTGACGTAAGCCGAGTTTCGGTGGATGTCGGCGACAGCCAGATTTCCTTCGAGACGGGCAAACTCGCGAAGCAGGCGGGTGGCGCGGTCGTGGTCCAGGCCGGCGACACCATGGTCCTCTGCACCGCAACGCTGGGCAGCCTGCGCGACGTGGATTTCCTTCCCCTCACCGTCGACGTCGAGGAGCGCATGTACGCCGCGGGCAAGATCCCCGGCTC
>DATBXZ010000338.1:0-3026 GCA_036513995.1 Solirubrobacterales bacterium
ATCCTCGCGATCACCTTCACCAACAAGGCCGCCGCCGAGATGCGCGAGCGGGTCGGCGCCCTGGTCGGTCGCTCGGTGCGGGCGATGTGGGTGACCACCTTCCACTCCGCCTGCGCGCGGATGCTGCGCGTCGACGCCGAGCGGCTGGGCTACTCGCGCGGCTTCACGATCTACGACCAAGCGGACTCGCTGCGGATGCTCAAACGCTGCCTGCGTGAGCTCGGAGTGGACCCGAAACGCTATCCGCCGCGGGCGATCCACGCGAAGATATCCGGCGCCAAGAACCAGTTGATCGACGCCGACGCCTACGCGGAAACGGTCGGCAGCGTCTTCGAGGAGGTCGTCGCCGAAGCCTTTCCGCTCTACGAGAAGCGGATGCTGGAAGCCAACGCGATGGACTTCGACGACCTGCTGGTGCGCACCGTCAACGCGCTCGAGCTGTTCGAGGACGTGCGCGAGCGCTGGCGCCGCAGCTTCCGCCACGTCCTCGTCGACGAGTACCAGGACACCAACCACGCCCAGTACCGGCTGCTGCAGCTGCTCGCGGCCGATCACGGCAACCTGATGGTGGTCGGCGACGAGGACCAGTCGATCTACAGCTTCAGACACGCCGATATCCGCAACATCTTGAACTTCGAGGAGGACTTCCCGGACGCCGCCGTGGTCAAGCTGGAGCAGAACTACCGCTCCACGCAGACCATCCTCTCGGCCGCCAACGCCGTGGTCGAGCGCAACCGCGAGCGGCGGCCGAAGGAGCTCTGGACCGACATCGAGGGCGGCGAGCTGGTGCAGCTCTCCGAGGTCGGCGACGAGCACGAGGAGGCACGCTGGGTGGCGGGGGAGATCGAGCGCCTCGGCGAGGAGCACGGCGTCGCCCGCTCCGACGTCGCCGTCTTCTACCGGACCAACGCGATGAGCCGGGCGCTGGAGGACACGCTGGTCCGCTTCGAGGTTCCCTACCAGGTGATCGGCGGCACCAAGTTCTACGACCGGGCCGAGGTCAAGGACGCGGTCGCCTACCTCAACCTGCTGCTCAACCCCGCCGACCAGGTCTCCTTCTCGCGCATCGTCAACTCGCCCCGGCGCGGGATCGGCAACACCACCCAGGGCAGGCTGGCCGCCTACGCCAACACGGCCGGGCTGACGATCTGGGAGGTCGCCGAACGCGCCGAGCAGGTGCCAGGGCTGAGCGCGGCGGCGATCAAGGCCGTCTCCCGCTTTTCCGAGACGATGGACCTGTTGCGGGGGCGGGTCGACTCCGGCGCCGCGATCGCCGACGTCGTGCGGGCGGTGCTGAGCGAGACCGGCTACGTGGAAGCGCTCGAGGCCGAACGCACGGTCGAGGCCGAGGGCCGGGTCGAGAACCTCGAGGCGTTCGCCGAGGCCGCCGCCGAGTTCGACCTCAACCGCGAGCGCGAGGGCGACAGCGAGGTGCCGCCGCTGGAGGAGTTCCTGCAGCAGATATCGCTGCTCAGCGACCAGGACTCGATCGAGGAGGAGCAGGAGCTGGTGACGCTGATGACCGTCCACAACGCCAAGGGGCTGGAGTACGACACGGTCTTCGTGGTCGGCTGCGAGGACGGCTCCTTCCCCCACATGCGGGCGCTGGAAGAGGGCGGGGAAGAAGAGGAGCGGCGGCTCTGTTACGTCGCCATCACCCGTGCCCGCCGGCGCCTCTACATGACCTGGGCCCGCGAGCGGCGGCTGTTCGGGCGCTCGGAGCGCAACCTGCCGTCGCGTTTCATCGACGAGCTGCCGGTCGAGCTGACCGAGCGTCACGCCACCGCCTCCAGCACGGTCGGTGGGATGACCTGGGCGCCGGCGCCGGGAGCCGACCCTGCCCAGCCGGTCGATCCCGGCCCGGCGCTGGAAATGCTGACCGGCGACGACGTCGTCCACACCAGCTTCGGCGACGGCGTCGTCACCGCGGTCGAGCCGGGGGGCGTGGTCGTCGTCCGCTTCTCCAGCGACGGCTCCGAGCGCAAGCTGATGGCCGACTACGCGCCGATCCGGAAGCGCTAGCCCGGTGGCGGCGCGGATCATCGACGGCAAGGCGGTCGCGGCGGCGGTGCGCGAGCGGGTGCGGGGCGAAGTCGCCGTCTACGCGGCCGAGGCGGGGCAAGTGCCGACGCTGGCCACCGTGATCGTCGGCGAGGACCCGGCCTCGGAGATCTACGTCGCCAACAAGCACCGCGCCTGCGAGGAGGTGGGGATGCGCTCGGTCCACCACGGGCTGGCGGCCGAGACGAGCGAGGCCGAGCTGCTGGAGCTGGTCGCGGCGCTCGGGCGCGACGAGGAGGTCGACGGCATCCTCGTGCAGCTGCCGGTCCCAGATCAGATCGACCCCGCGGCGGTCGTCGCCGCGATCGACCCCGGCAAGGACGTCGACGGCCTCACTCCCGTCAACGCCGGGCTGCTCGCTCACGGCACGCCGGGCCTGGTGCCCTGTACGCCGGCCGGGGTGATGGAGCTGCTGGCACACGAGGGGGTCGATCTGGAGGGAGCGGAGGCGGTCGTGGTCGGCCGCTCGAAGCTGGTCGGGGTCCCGGTCGCCCGGCTGCTGCTGGCCGCCAACGCGACCGTCACCACCTGCCACTCGCGTACCCGTGACCTGCCGTCGACCTGTCACCGCGCCGACGTCCTCGTCGCCGCGGTCGGCGTGCCGGAGCTGCTCGGGGCGAACGCGATCAAGCCCGGGGGGGTGGTGATCGACGTCGGCGTCAACCGCACCGAGGATGGCCTTCGCGGCGACGTCGACTTCGCGGCGGCGGTCGAGATCGCCGCCGCGATCACGCCCGTGCCCGGTGGCGTCGGGCCGATGACGATCGCGATGCTGCTGGTGAATACGTTGCAGGCCGCCCGCGGGCGCCGTCTGTCCAGCCCGGCCTAGAAGGGTCGGCCAAATTCCCCCCGAATAGGGCCGGAAGTGGGTAAATGGGGCTGGATCGGCCGGCCAAGCTTCGACGGAGGGATATGGGAATGGACGTAGACAAGCTCAACACCGGAGAGAAGATCGCCGGGGTATC
>DATBXZ010000339.1:0-3461 GCA_036513995.1 Solirubrobacterales bacterium
GACAACTCGCCGCCGGACGGCAGCCCGGGCGTCCTGCTCGGCTTCCTCGAGGGACGGCTGGCGCGGCAGTGGGGCGCGCGCGACCCAGGTGAGCGCCGCGCGGCGATCCTCGCCGGCCACGCCCGCCTCTTCGGCGAGCGCGCGGCCCGGCCAGAGCGGTTCATCGAGCGCGTCTGGGCCGAGGAGGAGTGGACCCGCGGCTGCTACGGCGCCCTGATGGGGCCGGGCGGCTGGAGCGAATACGGCCGCGCCCTGCGGGCGCCGATCGGCCCGCTGCACTGGGCCGGCGCCGAGACCGCCACCGTCTGGAACGGCTACATGGACGGCGCCGTCGGCTCCGGAGAAGAGGCGGCAACGGCGGTGAACGAGGCACTCGCGGGCTAGGCCGGCCTCTCCCGTACTACCTCCTCGGGGCGCTTGTCTTCGCGCAAGCCCAGGAACCGCGGATGGCGCAGCTTCCCGTCCCGGGTCCACTCCGAGAACGCGAACTGGCCGACGAGCCGCGGTTTGACCCAGCGCGCGTTGCGAGGCTGCCCACCGCCCCGCTCGAAGGGAGAGCTCTCGAGCTCCAACCGCTCGAGGCGATCGCCGAGGTCGGCCAGCGTCTTCTCCGAGAAGCCGGTTCCGACTTTGCCGGCGAAGCGCAGCTCCCCGTCCTCGTAGTAGCCGACCAGAAGCGCTCCGAAGCGCTGGCGCGATCCCTGCGGAGGGGTGAAGCCCCCGATCACGAGCTCCTGCTCGAAGGAGCACTTCAGCTTCAGCCAGTCGCCGGAGCGAGCGTGGACGTAGGGGCTGTCGGCCCGCTTGGCGATAAGGCCCTCCCAGCCCCTGGCGCAGGCCTGGCGGAAGAGCTGCTCCCCCCGCTCGTTGCGGTGCGGGGTGTAGCGGAGCGGGCCTTCGAAGCGCAGCGCCCTGCGCAGAGCGGACTTGCGCGAGCGCAGGGGCAGGGCCCGGAGATCGTGGCCGTCGAACTCGAGCAGGTCGAAGAGGTAGAGGAAGACCGGGATCCCGCTCAGCCGGGCCAGCCTGGGGTCGTGGATTCCCATCCGGCCCTGCAGGCGCTCGAAGCTCGTCCGCGAGCCCTCGAAGGCGACGATCTCCCCGTCGGCGAGGAAAGCGCTCGCCGGCTCGGCTTCCAGCGCCTCGATCAGCTCCGGATAGGCGGGCGTCAGGTCTTTGCCCGTGCGGGAGGTGAGGGTGGCGGCGTCGGGGGTTCTGTGGACGACGGCGCGGATGCCGTCCAGCTTGCGCTCGAAGACCCAGGCGGGATCGGAGAAGGGCCCGTCATGAAGCTTGGCCTTCATCGGCTCGCGCATGGAAGAAGTAGATCAACTAGGTAGTCGAGGCCCTTCAACTTGGCGACGTCGCGGGCTCATTCGTGCCGGCCCGCATAGCCCGGTAGCCGCCGAAGGCAATCCCGGTGGCGGCTGCCAGAGCGAGGAAGATCGGGAATCAGCAGCACCGAGACGATGCCGAGGATTGCGACTACCGCGTTGGCCTTGACGGGGGGCTGATAGGCGCTCCCGGTAAGCCGTAGCGCGACCACGCCGAGCGCGGCGATGATCGCGATCAGGAGCACGATCGGGATGTAGTCGAGTGCTTCCCAGGCGTTACGACCGACACTGAAGAGCCGTAACTCGCCGGAGTCTTTGGATCCGAACCAGTCGAGGGCCATGAAGACGAGAAGCAGGATCGCCGAGACGCCGGCGATCTTCTCGCCATTGCTGGGTCCGTTTAGCTCCATCTCGCTCAGACTTTAAGCCAGCACCTCGATCCCCCGCAGCGCTTTGATACCAAACTATGGCTCATTAAAAGTTCGGCTTGGCACCCCTCTAAATAGCGATTTGCTGGGGTGCTGCTGGAACTTCTAATGAGCCAATGATATATATCTATGTGTCATGAACGTCTTTCAGGCACCCACTCTGAATAGCGATGAGCGCGAGGTTCTGGCGCTCATCGACAAGTTGCGTGAGGAGCTACGTGACCGCGTCGCTGAGCCGCGTCGCTGGAACGGCAGTTTGCGCCGAATGAGCTTCGCGAAGGCGGTCCAGGGGTCCAACAGCATCGAGGGCTACGACGCCTCGCTAGACGATGTTGTTGCGGCCGTAGACGGGGAGCCAACGGTAGGAGCGGACATGCAGACCGAGGAGGCGCTGCTGGGCTACCGCGATGCGATGACCTACGTCCTCCAGATCGCCGACGACGAGACGATGAGTATCGACGAGGGTCTGCTGAAGGGTCTGCAGTTCATGATGCTCAAGCACGACCTGAATAAAAACCCGGGTCGGTGGCGCCCCGGGGCGATCTTCGTCCGACGTGAATCGACCGGGGAGATCGTCTATGAGGGACCTGATCACGAGCTAGTGCCGGGACTAATCCAAGGCATGCTGGATCAGCTCAAGGAAGACGATTGTCACGTCGTCGTAAAGGCCGCAATGGCACATCTAAATTTGGTGATGATCCACCCGTTCAGCGACGGGAACGGCCGGATGGCAAGGTGCCTACAGACTCTCGTCCTAGCTCGCGACAAGATCGTGGTCCCCGTTTTCTCCAGTATCGAGGAGTTCCTGGGACGCAATACCCAGACCTACTACGAGGTTCTAGGAGACGTTGGACAGGGGTCATGGCAGCCTCAGAATGATGCGCGACCTTGGGTGCGGTTCTGCCTCCGCGCTCATTTTCTGCAGGCGCGGACCCTTCTACAACGGCGCGAAGAGATCGAGGCCCTGTGGTTGGCTTGCTACGAGTTAATTGAGAAACACGAGCTAGCCGAGCGCTGCACGGCCGCGCTGATGGATGCCGCCTACGGGTTTCGGGTGCGGCGCCGTAGTTACCAGAACGCAGCGCGGATCTCGTCAGGCGAAGAGGTCCCCGACGTTACGGCTTCTCGCGACTTGAAAGCGATGGTCGAGAAGGGCCTGCTTCTACCCGTGGGAGAGCGGCGCAGCCGCCACTATCTCGCGAGCGATGAACTCAAAGCACTTCGTGAAGAGATTCGTAGCCGCAGGGCGCCGCGAGAGGAACGCGACCCGTTCACGATTGTTCGCCACGAAGAGCAGCTGAGCCTTCCCACTGCCGGATAACGAGGAGATTCGAACGGCAGGGCTCAGGCGGCGGCGACGGCCATTCGGGCCGCCTCGCCGGTACCGACGTAGGGCGTGAGGACAAGCTGGACGACTTCGGGCTCGAGGTCCCGCAGCTGCCGGGCGCTGGGGTCGAGAAGGCGCCCGGCGATGACCGTGGAGACGGCGCCGATCAGCGCCTCCTCGGTGAGGTCGGGGAGGTCGTCGCCGAGCGGGGTGTGGCGGCGCCCCTCGCGCAGCAGCGCGGCGAGGTGGGCGTTGGAGTCGGTCACCTGCCTGGCGACCGTCAGGTCGGTGGCCAGGGCATCGAGGGTCAGCAGCCGCACCTCGTCCGGTGCCTCCCCGGCGAAGGCGAAGAGGGCGGCGACCGCCGCCCTG
>DATBXZ010000340.1:0-2464 GCA_036513995.1 Solirubrobacterales bacterium
AGGCGCTGGTCAACGTGATCGTCCGCGACGGCCACGCGATCCCGCCCCGCGGCTCGACCGAAATGCGCGCCGGCGACGAGCTCCACATCCTCGTCCGCGGCGAGCTGCGCGACGAGGTCGAGGCGCTGACCAAGACCTGGACCAAGGGCCCAGTCGGGCGGCCGGCGCCGCCGCCACTGCCACACCGGGCCGCTTCGCAGATCTTCTCGGTGCGGCCGGCGCGGGCGGGCGACGACCCGATGGCGCTGACCGAGGTCGACGGGATCCCGGTGCTGACGGTGCTGCGCAGCCGCCGCGACGGGGTCGGCGCGATGGCGGCCCTCGCCGACGGCCGCTACGCGGTTACCAGCGACGACGTGATCGCGGTGGGCGGTAGGCGCGCCCTGGCCGGGTGGTGCGAGCGGCGGGCGGCGCGCAAGGGCGTGGACCAGGCAGAGCGCGCCTGGTGGCAGGAGGTAACGGGCGCTTTGATCGCTCGGGGACGAAGGACCTGAGAGCGGTCGCCTGATTCAGACGGCGCCCGCGGCCGCGGCGATGTCGCCGTAGGCCCGGGCTGGATCGTCCGCTCCGAAGACCGCCGAGCCGGCCACGAACAAAGCTGCGCCAGCTGCCGCGATGGGGCCGGCGGTGGTGGTGTCGATGCCGCCGTCGACCTCGATCCGGGCCTCGCCGGCGAGCGCGCGCAGACGCTCGACCTTGGCCGGCGAGGTGGCGATGAAGGACTGGCCGCCCCAGCCGGGGTTGACGGTCATGCAGAGGACGATGTCGGCGTAGCCGCGCAGCTCCACGACCGCCTCCGCCGGGGTGCCGGGGTTGATCGCGACGCCGGCCAGGCAGCCAAGCTCGCGGATCGCGTGCAGGGTGCGGCTGGCGTGCGGCGTCGCCTCCTCGTGGAAGGTGATCGAGTCGGCACCGGCCGCGGCGAACTCGGCGATCTGGCGCTCGGGGGCATCGATCATCAGGTGCACGTCGACCGCGCCGCCGGCCGCGTGGACCTGGTCGGCGATCCCGCTGAGGACCAGCGGGCCGATCGTGATCGGCGGCACGAAATGGCCGTCCATGACGTCGAAGTGGATCACCCGTGCCCCCGCGTCCATCACCTCTTCGACCTCTGCCCCCAGCCGGGCGAAGTCGGCCGAGAGGATCGACGGCGCGACCCGGGGGGCCTCGATCAGCTCGCTCATCCGCTCGCTCATGCCGCCAACCTAAAGGATTGGAACGACGGCGCTCACGCGGATCGGAGCATGGAAGCTCCGCAGGACTGGCACTGCATGTCCTCGGTATGGCTCATCCGCGCGATCGTCTGGTGTTCGCCGCAGTTGGGGCACTGGGAGACGAGTTCGAAGCGGCTGAGGCAGTTGACGCAGCGCAGCCGGCCGGGCAGCTGGGTCGGCCGCAGCCAGGGCTCGCCGCAGTTCGGGCAGGGCGCCCGTCCCAGGGTCGTTCCCTCCGCCGCACCGACGTCTCCGGAGTCGTTCATCGCCTAATCATGCCGTTTCAGGCGAGCGATGAAGAAACCGGTGGTGCGATCGCGGTCGGGACGCAGCTGCAGGCAGCGTGGCTCCAACGGCGAGGCCAAGCCGGGAGCGCGGGAGCCGAGGTCCTCCAGCTCGAGCGAGGGAGCGTCGCCGGCGGCCGACGCGGCCAGCAGCGCCGCGACCCGATCCTCGTTCTCGCGGCGGGAGATCGTGCAGGTCGCGTAGACCAGGACCCCACCCGGGCGCAAAACGCGGGCGGCAGCGACCAGGGCGCCCTCTTGCACCGCGACCAGACGCTCGATCGTCTGCGGCGATTTGCGCCAGCGCGCGTCCGGCCGTGAGGCGAGCGCGCCGAGGTCCGAGCAGGGAGCGTCGAGCAGGACCCGGTCGAAGCCGGGCGCCAGCTCCAGCTTCGCCGCGTCGGCCTCGATCACGGTGACGCTGCGCAACCCCAGGCGGCCCGCCTGGGCGGCGACTTCCTCGGCGCGGGCGGCGTCGAGCTCGACCGAGATCACCTCGCCGCGGTCGCCCATCCGCGTCGCGATCTGGCCGGTCTTGATGCCGGGGCCGGCGCAGAGGTCGAGCAGGTGCTCGCCTTCGCGCGGGTCGAGGACCTCGACCACGGCGGCGGAGCCGCGACTCTGGGGCGTCAGCTCGCCGGCGGCGATCATCGCCGGGACCAGGCCTCCGGTCCGGCCCGAGATCGCCAGGGTCTCCGCCGTATCGAGCGGCCAGCCTCCCCCGGCGGAAGCCGCCTCGACCCCGGCTTCGGTCAGCCTCGTCAGCGCCGCCTCGCGGTCACCGCGCAGGAGGTTGACCCGCATCGCCACGTCGGCCGGCCGGTTGCAGGCCGCCAGCAGCGAGCGCGCCGTCTCGGCCCCCAGCTCCTGCCACCACATCCGCGCCAGCCAGAGCGGCGCCGAGTGGGCGACCGCGGCGGCCTCGGGGGTGGAGTCGTCCTCCAGCAGGGCCGCGGTCAGCTGGGC
>DATBXZ010000341.1:0-4150 GCA_036513995.1 Solirubrobacterales bacterium
GGCGTAGCTCTGACGTCCGCGCTCCCGTTGTCTGACCCTGCCGCGGTCCCTCCGCCGTTTCCAGCGCCCACCTGCGGGTGGCCGGGGGGGGAGTCCGAGAACGAAGCCACGTCCTCGCCCGCAGGAGTCTCCCCCCCGCCAGGCCCCGCAGCTGAGGCCTGCGAACCCTCGGAGGAGCCATCTCCCGCTTCCATTTCGGCCATCGGTGCCCCGACCGGCACCTCGTCGTCCACGGCAACGAGCAGCTTCGTGATCACGCCATCCATAGGGGCCGGAACCTCTGCATCCACCTTGTCGGTGGACACCTCGACGACGGTGTCGCCCTCGCTGACCGTGTCGCCCTCGGCGACGTGCCACTCGAGGACGATCCCCTCGGTCACCGACTCGCCCATCTCGGGCATTGCGATTTGCACGGTGGCCGTCTCTGCCATTTCTGCTTCTGAGTCTATGAAACCCGGCGAGCGAGCTTCCCCCTGGAGGTAGGCTGGGGGCGATGAACTATTTCGTCACCGGCGCAACCGGGTTCATCGGCCGCAATCTGGTCGAGCGGCTGCTGCAGCGCGAGGGCACGATCTACGCCCTGGTGCGGGCCGGTTCGCGGGGCCGGCTGGAGGAGCTGCGGACCAGTTGGGGGGCCGACGGGGCGCGCATCGTCCCGGTCGCGGGCGATCTCTCTCAGCCCAGTCTGGGAGTTTCCGAGGAGGACCTGGTGGCGATGCGCGGCGAGGTCGACCACTTCTTCCACCTGGCGGCGATCTACGACATCACCGCCGACGCCGAGGCGCAGGAGATCGCCAACGTCGAGGGCACCCGGCACGCGATCGAGCTGGCAGGGGCGATCGAGGCCGGCTGCTTCCACCAGGTCAGCTCGATCGCCGCGGCCGGCCTCTACCGCGGCGAGTGGCGCGAGGACATGTTCGAGGAGGCCGAACGGCTCGACACCAACCCCTACTTCCGCACCAAGCACGAGTCCGAGCGGCTGGTCCGCGAGGAATGCCCGCGCCCCTGGCGCGTCTACCGGCCCGGGATCGTCGTCGGCGACTCGCGCAACGGCGAGATCGACAAGATCGACGGCCCCTACTACGTCTTCAAGGCGCTGCAGCGAGCGCGGCGAGTGCTTCCCTCCTGGCTGCCGACGGTCGGGATCGAAGGCGGGGAGATCAACATCGTCCCGGTCGACTACGTCGCCGCCGCGATCGACCACATCGCCCACAAGCCGAAGCTCGACCGCCGCGCCTTCCACCTCACCGACCCCAACCCGAAGAGGGCGGGGGAGTTGATCAACCTCTTCGCCAAGGCCGCCGATGCGCCGCAGATGACGGTGCGACTGGGCACCGACGTGACCGAGCCCGCGACCGGCCTGGCCCGTACGGCGCTGAAGTTCTTCCCGCCGGCGAAGCGGGCGCTGAAGATCGCCCTCGGGGAGCTCGACCTGCCCTCCGACGTCCTCACCTACGTCGACTACCCGACCAGCTTCGACTCGACCCAGGCCCAGAAGGCGCTGAAAGGCTCCGGCATCGAGGTACCGCCGGTGGAGAGCTACGCGGCCAAGGTCTGGGACTACTGGGAGCGCAACCTCGATCCCGCTCTCTTCAAGGACCGCTCGCTGTCGGCGGCGGTGCGAGGCAAGATCGTCCTCATCACCGGCGCCTCTTCGGGGATCGGCAAGGCGACCGCGCTCAAGGTCGCCGACGCCGGTGCCACGGTGCTGCTGGTCGCCCGCTCGGTCGAGAAGCTGGAGGAGACCCGCGACGAGATCGCCGCCGCCGGCGGCTCCGCCCACATCCACCGCTGCGACATGGCCGACATCGAGGACATCGAGAGGATGGCCGAGGAGGTGCTGGCCTACCACGGCCACGTCGACATCCTCGTCAACAACGCCGGCCGCTCGATCCGCCGCTCGGTCGCCCTCTCCTACGATCGCTTCCACGACTACGAGCGGACGATCCAGCTCAACTACCTCGGCGCTCTGCGCCTGATCCTGGCCCTGCTGCCGACGATGCGCGCCCGCAAGCAGGGCCACATCATCAACATCAGCTCGATCGGGACCCAGACCAACCCGCCGCGCTTCTCCGCCTACGTCGCCTCGAAGGCGGCGCTGGACGCGTTCAGCCGCGTGATCGCCTCGGAGATGGTCGAAGACAAGATCCACATCACCACGATCAACATGCCGCTGGTGCGGACGCCGATGATCGCGCCGACGCGGATGTACGACATGTTCCCGGCGATCACCCCGGAGGAGGCGGCGGAGATGATCGCCAAGGCGATGGTCAACCGGCCGAAGAAGGTCGCGACCAAACTCGGCAACTTCGGCGAGCTGCTCTACGCGGTGGCGCCGAAGGCCAACGACAAAATCCTCAATACCGCCTACAAGCTCTTCCCCGACTCCCAGGCCGCTAAGGGCAAGGAGGACGAGGCGCGCGACAAGGCGCCCTCGACCGAGGCCGTCGCCTTCGCCCACCTGATGAAAGGCGTGCACTGGTAGTGGTGGCGTCCGGTGTGGCTTGACCGCTGAGCGCAGGCTCAAGCATTGGGGCTGGGGATATGAGGACCAGGCGCCGACCGCGACCCAGATGCGGGAGGCGGCGGAAGGGATCCGGGCGCGCTTCGGGTTCGGCGGCGAGGTCGAGAAGCCGCTGCCGCTGGAGCGGGTGGAGCTGCGGGGGGCGCGGCTGAAAGCGCCGGAGCGGCTCGGCGACCTCTTCTCCGACGCTCGCTACGAGCGGGTCTCGCACGCGCTGGGCAAGGCCTACCGGGACGTGGTGCGGGGGTTCCGCGGCGAGTTCCGCAGCCCGCCGGACCTGGTCGCGTTCCCGCGCGACGAGTCGGAGATCGAGACCGTGCTGAGCTGGGCCGAGGCGGAGGGCGCGGCGGTGATCCCCTTCGGCGGCGGCACCAGCGTCGTCGGTGGGGTAGAGCCGCGGCTGGATGAGCGCCCCGTGGTGACGATGAACCTGCGCCGGCTCGACCGGGTGCTCGAGGTCGACCCGGAGTCGCTGGCGGCGCGGATCCAGGCCGGCGCGACCGGTCCGGGCCTGGAAGGGCAGCTGCGCGAGCACGGGCTGACCCTGCGCCACTTTCCGCAGTCCTTCGAGTACGCGACCCTCGGCGGCTGGATCGCGACCCGGGCCGGCGGCCACTTCGCGACGCTGGAGACCCACATCGACGACCTGGTCGAGTCGGTGCGGGCGATCACCCCGCGCGGCACCTGGGAGAGCCGGCGGCTGCCGGGCTCGGGCGCCGGCCCCTCGCCGGACCGGATGCTGGTCGGCTCCGAGGGCATCCTCGGGGCGATCGCCGAGGCCTGGGTGCGGGTGCGCCCGCGGCCCGAGTTCAAGGCCTCGCGCGGGGTCGAGTTCAAGGACTTCCTCGCCGCGGCGCGAGCCGTGCGCGAGATTGCCCAGGCCGGCCTGCACCCCGCCAACTGCCGCCTGCTCGACGCCTCCGAGGCGGAGCTGACCGGCGCCGGCAGCGGCGAGGCGAACCTCCTGATCCTCGGCTTCGAGTCTGCTCATCGTCCGGTCGACGCGGCGATGGAGACCGCCCTCGGGATCGCCCGTGAGCACGGCGGCATCCTCAGCGGTCCCTCGGACCGGCAAGCCGAACGCGGGGCGGCGGGTCGGGCCAGCGCCGGCGAGGACGCGGGCGCGGTGGGGGCCTGGCGGGGAGCGTTCCTGCTGGCGCCGTACCTGCGGGACACGTTTGTGGCCTGCGGGGTGCTCTCGGAGACGTTCGAGACCGCGATCACCTGGGACCGCTTCGAGGAGTTCCACGCGAGCGTGATGGAGGCGGCGCGGGCGGCGGTGGCGGAGGTCAGCGGCGTGCCGGCCGACGGCGCCGGGGCGCCGCGGGTCAGCTGCCGCTTCACCCACGTCTACCCCGACGGCGTCGCCCCCTACTTCACGGTCTTGGCCCCGGCCGTGCGCGGCGGCGAGGTCGAGCAGTGGGACGAGATCAAGGCCGCTGTCTCCGCGGCGCTGATCGACGGCGGCGGCACGATCACCCACCACCACGCCGTCGGCCGCGATCACCGCCCCTGGTACGACCGCCAGCGCCCCGCGCCCTTCGCCGCGGCGCTGCGCGCCGCCAAGTCCGAGCTCGACCCTGCCGGGATGCTCAACCCCGGCGTCCTGATCGACCCCGCCTGACC
>DATBXZ010000342.1:0-4515 GCA_036513995.1 Solirubrobacterales bacterium
TGCCGGACCGGGTGGTCTCGCCGATCGCGAGGCTCTTGGCGATCGTGTCGGGACGCTGCGGCTTGCAGACGTCCCAGCCTTCGGCGAAGGCGGTGGCAACGGGGCTGCAACCCTCGGCCTGAGCGCCGTTGAAGATCGGCTGCCCGCCGGCGACCAGGCCGAGGTCGAGCCACTCCTGGAAGCCGCGGCCGAGCTTGGTGAAGAGCGAGCCGGAGGCGATCGGGCTGACCACCCGGTCCGGCAGCTCCCAGCCGAGCTGCTCGACCGTCTCGTAGGCGAGCGTCTTCGAGCCCTCGGCGTAGTAGGGGCGCAGGTTGACGTTGACGAAGGCCCAGGGGCGGCTCTCGGCCAGCTGCGTGCAGAGCCGGTTGACGTCGTCGTAGTTGCCGCGGACGCCGACCAGGTTGGTCCCGTAGACGCCGGTTGCGAGCAGCTTCTGCTCCTCGAGGTTGGCGGGGACGAAGACGTAGGAGTCGAGGCCCGCCGCGGCGGCGTGGGCGGCGACGGCGTTGGCGAGGTTGCCGGTCGAGGCGCAAGCGACGGTCGAGAAGCCCAGCTCCTGGGCCTTGGCGACGGCAACGGCGACGACCCGGTCCTTGAAGGAGTGGGTCGGGTTGGCGGCGTCGTTCTTGATCCAGAGCTCGCCCTCGATCCCGAGCCGCTCGGCCAGCCGGTCGGCGCGGACCAGCGGCGTCAGGCCCGGCTCCAGCGGGTCGTTGGGGCGGCCCTGGAAGGGCAGGAAGTCGGCGTAGCGCCAGATTCCCTGCGAGCCGGCCTGGATCCGCCGCTTCACCTCGACCGGGTCCAGCGACGAGTAGTCGTAGGCCACCTCGAGCGGCCCGAAGCAGTGTTCGCAGACGTAGCTGGCGTCCAGCTCGTAAGCCGTCCCGCACTCCTTGCACTTGAGACTTTCGATTGACATCCGATCCTCTTTCTAGCTAAAGAAAAACCTCGCCTTGTGTGGGGCGAGGTCCGATCGGACTTCCCCCACATCTTCCAGGTCCTCTGCGACGCGACCTGCTGGAGTTGGCACCTCTCCCCGAACCGAAGTTCGAGTTGGTTGCCGGGGCTTCACTGGGCCAGTCCCTCCACCCCTCTAGATGTGGCGCTTATGTTGGGAGAACCTTACCAGGGGCACCGCGATCCTTCGCCAGCGGGCCGGGCGTTTAACCTAGGCAGCGAGATGACCCCGCTTTACGACGAGAAGACGAGCCAGAGCGATGCCGAACCTTCCGAAGCCAAGGCTGCGACGGCCTGGCCGGCGCGGCGAGCTCGTCGAGTCGCCATCGTCGGCTGAGCCGCAGACGCCCAACGTCGAGCAGATCGACTCCGCCGGGCTGCGCTGGGTCAACATCGAGCACCCCGGCGCCCTCGAGCGCGCCTGGCTGGAGGAGCACTTCGACTTCCACGCCCTCGACCTCGAGGACGTGCTCTCGCGCAACCAGCGGCCGAAGATCGACAACTACGACGACTACCTCTTCATCGTCCTCCACTTTCCGATCTTCGACTCCAAGGCGGGTCGCCTCGGCACCGGCGAGCTCGACCTCTTCGTCGGGCCCGGCTACGTGGTGACGATCCCGAACCAGCCGCTGCAGCCGGTCGAGTACCTGTTCGAGCGCTGTCGGGCCAAAGAGGAACTGCGCGAGCAGCTCTTCTCGCGCGGCTCCGGCTACCTGCTCTACCGGCTCGTCGACGACAGCTTCGACTACTGCTTCCCGATGCTGCGCAAGATCGGCAACAAGCTCGACGCGCTCGAGGACGACATCTTCGAGGAACGCGCCGACGAGGTCGTCCGCGACATCTCCAACGTCAAGCAAGAGATCATCAACTTCCGCAAGGTGATCCGGCCCCAGCGCCCGGTCCTGCGCGACCTCGAGAAAGTCAAGCAGCGCTATCTCGCCACCGACCTCGACCTCGAGATCTACTTCGACGACATCGTCGACGCCCACGAGCGGATCTGGGACATGCTCGAGAACTACAAGGAGGTCGCCGAGGCGCTGGAGGAGACCAACGAGTCGGTGATCTCGCACCGCCTCAACGACATCCTCCGCGTACTGACCTCGATCAGCGTCGTGATCCTGCCGCTGACCCTGATCGCCAGCATCATGGGGATGAACTCCTGGGTGCCGTTCGAACACGACGAGGGGGGCTTCTTCGTCGTCCTCGTCGTGATGGCGATCATCCTCGTCGGCCTGGTCTCCTACTTCCGCCGCCGCCGCTGGCTCTGAGCACATCGGCTCTCTCATAAGATGAAGCGTCCGTGGCAAATTTCCGCATCTGGGCGCCCTGGCGCCTCGCTTACGTGAAGGACGCGTCCAAGGACAACGAGGAGGAGTGCATCTTCTGCGCCAAGCCGGCCGCGGGCGACGACGAGGCGAACCTGATCGTCCACCGCGGCGAGAGCTGCTTCGTGATCCTCAACCTCTTCCCGTACACCAACGGCCACCTGATGGTCGCCCCTTATGACCACATCGGCGCCCTGCAGGAGATCGCCGCCGCGACCCTGGCGGAGATGATGGCGCTGGCGCAGCGGGCGATGAGCCGCCTCGAGGAGGTCTACAGCCCGCACGGCTACAACGTCGGCTTCAACCAGGGCCGCGTCGCCGGCGCCGGGGTCGAGCACCACATCCACATGCACGTCGTCCCGCGCTGGGCCGGCGACAACAACTTCATGCCGGTGATCGCCGACACCAAAGTCATGCCCCAGTCCATCGAGCAGAGCTACGAGGCTCTGAAGGGAGCGTTTTGAGCGAGCAGGCACCGCTGGCCCCGGCCGGCATCTTCAAGGCCTACGACATCCGCGGCCTCTACGGCGAGGAGATGGACGAGACCACCGCCCACGCGATCGGCCGCGCCTTCGCCCGCGTGCTGGCCAAGCTGCGGGGCAAGGAGACGAAGGAGCTGCGGGTCGGCCTTGGCCGCGACATGCGACTCACGGCGCCGGCGATGGCGGCGGAGCTGCGCGACGGGCTGATCTTCGAGGGCGCCACCGTGCTCGACGCCGGCATGGTCGCGACCGAGATGCTCTACCACCTGGTCGGCTCACGTCAGCTCGATGGCGGCGCGATGGTCACCGCCTCCCACAACCCCAAGGCCTACACCGGGGTCAAGCTGGTCCGCGAGGGAGCGCTGCCGCTCTCCGGCGACGCCGGCATCGGCGACGTCAAGGCCGAGATCGAAGCCGGCCTCGGCCAGGCGCCCGGCGGTGGCTCCTTCGAGGAGGTCGACATCTGGGACGAGTACCGCGCCCACGCCCTCTCCTTCATCGATGCGGCCAACGTGAGGCCGATGAAGGTGGTCGTCGACGGCGGCAACGGCATGGCCGGGCCGATGGTGGGGCCGATCTTGGAGCAGCTGCCGCTCGAGCTCGAGGAGATGTACTTCAAGCCCGACGGCGAGTTCCCCGACCACGAGCCGAACCCGCTGCTGGAGGAGAACCGGCAGATGATCATGGAGCGGGTCATCGCCAGCGGCGCCGACCTCGGCATCGCCTGGGACGGCGACGCCGACCGCTGCTTCTTCATCGACGCCAGCGGCGAGTTCTGCGACGGCGACTTCGTCTGCGCCCTGCTCGCCCGCGCCGCCCTGGCCAAGAACCCGGGCGCGACGATCCTCTACGACCCCCGCTCCAGCCGCGCCGTCCCGGACCTGGTCGCAGCCGAGGGCGGGCGCTCGGACCTCTCCCGCGTCGGCCACGCCTTCTTCAAGGCACGCATGCGCGAGGAGGGTGCCGTCTTCGGCGGCGAGGTCTCCGGCCACTACTACTTCCGCGACTTCTGGAACGCCGACTCGGGCACGATCCCGGCACTACTGATGCTGGAGCTGCTCTCGCTCGACGGGCGCGGCCTTGGCGAGCTGATCGACGAGTTCCGCTCCCGGTACTTCATCTCCGGCGAGATCAACTCCGAGGTCGCCGAGCCGGCGGCGAAAATGGCAGAGATCGCCGAGCGCTACGCCGACGGCGAGCTCACCCACCTCGACGGGGTCTCGGTCGACTACGAGGACTGGCACTTCAACGTGCGGCCCTCCAACACCGAGCCGCTGCTGCGCCTGAACCTCGAGTCGCTGGTCTCCCGCGAGGACATGGAGCGGCGCCGCGACGAGGTCCTCGGGCTGATCCGGGCGTGAGCGCGCTCTCTCCCGAGGGGGCACTCGAGCAGGCGGCCCTCGCCGGCATCCACCGGCTGCAGATCCCGACCCCCTTCGCGGTCGGGCGGGTCAACTGCTACCTGATCGAGGACGAGCCGCTGACCCTGGTCGACACCGGCCCCAACTCGGGCAAGGCGCTGGACGAGCTCGGTACCCAGCTCGGCGCCCGCGGGCACTCGATCGACGACCTCGACCTCGTCATCGTCACCCACCAGCACATCGACCACCTCGGCCTGGTCGAGATCGTCGCCGAGCACTCCGGGGCCGAGGTGGCGGCGATCGGCGCCGCCGCCGAGCGGCTCGCCAACTTCGACGCGGACGCCGAGGCCGAGGATCGCTTCGCGGTCGAGCTGATGCTGCGCAACG
>DATBXZ010000343.1:0-23576 GCA_036513995.1 Solirubrobacterales bacterium
CCGCCACCGCCCATCTGGCGAATCCGGAGGCCGCCAGACTGTGTCCTCGGTCGACTGTCTGCGGGTCACGCACTAGATGTGCGCTCCCCTTGCAGTCTCCCTGCGTCCTTGTCTGGCGGCCTCCGGATTTCGCCAGCAACTCTTATCGCCTGCAGGCTCGAGCGATCGTGGATGCGGAGAACGTCGGCGCCCTCGCGGACCGCGAGTGCGACCGCGGCGACGGTGCCCCACTCGCGCTCGCTCGGCGGCAGCCGCCCCTCCCACGACCCCGCCAGCACGGCACCGATGAAGTCCTTGCGCGAAAGCGAGACGTAGAGCGGCAGCCCCAGCGCCCGCAGCTCGCCGAGCCGCCGCAGGATCTCCAGATCCTGGTCGGGGCTGAGATCAAAGTCGAGTCCAGGGTCGATGGCGATCTGCTCCTCGCCGACGCCAAGCTCCCGAGCCAGCTCGACTCTCCCCTCGAACCAGGCCTTGAGGTGGTCGACGACGTCGCCGTACCGGCGCCAGGGCCGGTCTACCCGCGGCGGGCCCTCGATGTGCATGAGGACGTAGCCGCAGCCGCGCTCGGCGACCAGCCCGAACATCTCCTCCGACCCCCCGGAGATGTCGTTGACCGCGTGCGCGCCCGCGTCCAGCGCCCGCCGGGCGACCTCTGGCGAGAAGGTGTCGGCGGAGATCGGCACCGGGGAAGAGACGAGGCCCGCGATCGCCGGCACCAGCGCCGCGGCCTCGTCCTCTGTCGTCACCGGCGGGCCCGCCTTCGCCGCCACCGCTCCCACGTCGAGCATGTCGAAGCCGGCCTCGGCCAGCGCCTGCCCGTCGGCCACGGCCTGCTCCGGCGTCCCGCTCCGCGCCCCCTCGAACATCGAGTCGACGGTGACGTTGACGATCGCCGCCGCCAGCGGTTGCGCCAAGTCCAGGGTCCGGTCGGCCAGCCGCCATCTCATCGTCGCTACCGTAGCGGCCGGGAACCATGGGACTCAGCTGCGTCTACACCGACCTCGACGGCACCCTGCTCGGCGCGGGGGCCTCGCTCTTCCGCGACGCCGAGGGTGGCTTCTCGCTGGCCCAGGCGCGCGGTCTGGAGGCCTGCCAGCGGGCCGGGGTCGAGGTCGTGATCATGTCCGGCCGGCGTGAGCCGCAGGTGCACGAGGCCGCCCGGCTGATGGGCCAAAGCTCCTACATCTACGAGGCCGGCTGCGCCTTCGCGATCGACGGCGAGACGACGCTGCTGACCGGCGAGATGGGGCCGACCGAGGACGGCACGATCTACGAGCAGATCGAGGCACGCGGCATCCCGAAGCTGCTGTTCGAGCACTTCGAAGGGCGGCTGGAGTACCACGCGCCCTGGCACAGCGGTCGCGTCCTCTCCCACCTCTTCCGCGGCAAGGTCGACGTCGACGAGGCCAACGCGCTGCTCGGCGAGCACGGCGACGACGACCTGCGGCTGCTCGACAACGGCGCCATCGGGCGGCCGATGGCGACCGTCGAGGGCCGTACCCACGCCTACCACCTGGTCCCGCGCCAGGTCAGCAAGGGCGCCGCGGTAGCCGCCCACGCCCACGCCCGCGGCTACGACCCCGCCGACTGCATCGCCGTCGGCGACTCGGTCGAGGACCTCGAGGTCGCCGCCGCGGTCGGTCGCTTCTTCGTCGTCGCCAACGGCCCCGAGCGCGACCCCGGTCTGCGCGCCGCCCTCTCGCGCTGGGACAACGCCACCGTCACCGAGGGCAGCATGGGCGACGGCTTCTACGAGGCAGTCGTCTCGACGCTGGTAGAGCGCCGCTAGTATCGGCCGCGATGGCCGACGCGACCGTTGCGGAGCAGGAGTACCTGGAGATCATGTTCTGGCTGGAGGAGGCCGGGCTGCCGATGACCGGCACCAACATCGCCCGCGCGATGCAGCTCTCCCCCCCGACCGTGCACGAGATGGTCGGCCGTCTGGTCGAGGACGGCTACGTCGATCGCAAGCCCGACAAATCGCTCTTCTTCACCGAGTCCGGGCGCGAGCACGCCAGCCACATCGTCCGCCGCCACCGCATGATCGAGCGCTTCCTCACCGACGTTCTCGGCATCCCCTGGGACGAGGTGCACGAGGAGGCGGAGCGGATCGAGCACGCGATGTCGCCGGTGCTGGAGGAGCGGATGCGGGCCGCGATCGGCGACTCCACCACCTGCCCCCACGGCCACCCGATCGTCGAGGGCATCCGCGAGCAGGGCTCGCTGCTGGCCGACGTCGAGGTCGGCGCCGACGTCACCGTGCTGCGCTTCGAGAACGAGGCCGAGGAGCTGCTGCACTACCTGAAGGCGGCCGGGCTGGACCCGGGCCTGGAGGGCAAGGTCGAGAGCTCCGACGGCGAGCGGGTGACGATCGCCTCCGCCGAGGGGGTGCACGAAGTCAGCCGCAGCGTCGCCGAGACCGTTTCGGTCCGCGCCGACCCGGCGCCGCCACCCCGCGCAGCGATCCCGGAGCAGCTGGTGCTGTCTTCGGACCGTTACGGTCGCTAGGCGCGCTGGGCGCCCGATCCCTACTGGGGGATCGGGATCGTGACGATCGGCGTCGAGGTCGGGGCCTGGCTGCCGCCGGGAGGCTCGGTGGTGACCATCACCGTGTCGACGCCGTGCATGTCGCCGAGCCGGGTCGAAGCGTCGCCCTTGGAGTCAGGGACGAACAGGGCTCGCACCGGTTCGATCTTGCCGTCGCGACGCACCCACGCCTCCAGCACGCGGTCGGTGGGCAGCTCGTGCACGTCGGCGAGGTGCAGGGTGCCGCTGTCGTTCTTGCGCACCACCGTCGCGGTGACTCCTGAGGATGGTTCCGAGACGACGGTGCTGGTGCTGCCTTCGCCACCGATCCCGCCGGCGATCGCAAAGCCACCGACGGCGACGACGACCAGGATCGCGGCGGCAAAGCCGGCCACCGGCCGCTTGCCCATCGGCCCGGAGCCGAGGCCGCGCAGCCAAGCGCCGGCGCGCTGCCAGAGCCCGCCTTCGGCGGCGCGCTCGGCCTCGGCCCGGCGCACGTCGGCGCGCACCTCGGCCATCACCCGCGAGCGCAGCTCGCGCGGCGGCTCGAACCGCTCGACGCTCTCCGGCAGCGCGTTGACCGCCGGTGTCAGCCAGCGAATCTGCTCGCGGCAGCGCTCGCAGCCCTCGACGTGGCGCTCCAGCTCGGCCACCTCGTCAGGCTCCAGTGCGCCCAGCATGTAGGCGGCGGCGTCCTCGCTCCAGCGATTGTGATCGGTCTCGGTCATGCCAGTCCCTCTGCCAGTTCTCCCCGGATCTTCTCCAAACCCAGCCTCATCCGTCCCTTCACGGTGCCGAGCGGCACCCCCAGCATGCGCGAGATCTCCGACTGACTGAAGCCGCCGAAGTAGGCCAGCTCGATCACCTTCGACTGCTCGCCCGGCAGCTCGCCCAGCGCCCCGCGGATCTCGGTCGCGGTCTCGCGTCGCATCGCCTCGTCCTCGGTCAACTCCTCGGCCGGGCGCTGCTCGAGGATCGCGTCGTCGTCGAAGCTCAGTTTCGGCGCTTTGCCGGCGCGGCTGCGGAGCGCGTCGATCGCCCGGTTGCGGACGATGCTCAGCATCCAGGAGCGGACGCTGCCGCGGGCCCGGTCGAAGCGCGCGCCGCTGCGCCAGATCGAGATGAAGGCCTCCTGGGTGACGTCCTCGGCGGCCGCCTTCTCGCCGACGATTCTGTACGCCAGCGAGTAGGCGACGCCGCCGTGGCGGTCGTAGAAGACCTCGAAGGCCTCGGAGTCCTTTTCCCCGATCAGCGGCATCAGCTCCTCGTCGGCCAGCCGCTCGGCCTTCTCCCTTCTAACGGTCATCTCGATCCATCATCCGCTCTTCGCGTCCAGGCAGCTACGCGACGAACGGTTCGACGGCCTTCAGCACCTGCGCTTCGTCGAGCGAGGGATCGAAGGCTTCCGGAGCCGGTTCTTCCTTGTTCTGGAGCCGGATCGCCGCCGCGTGACGGGCCTCGACCTGGACGATCGAGCCGGCCGCGCCGAGCACTTCTTTGGACTTGATCATCGGTCCGGCGCCGTTGTAGGCGCTGACCCCGGTGTCCTCGAACGTCTGCGCGAGCTTGAGGAAGCCGGCCGTGTTGCTGTAGGGGAAGTCGAACTTCGGCTCCGCCACCGGCTTGCCGCCGAGTTTCTTGATCGTCGCGGTAAGCGCTTCGACGTGCTGCTTCTCGTCGTCGGCCAGCAGCCCGATCAGGCTCTTCAGTTCGCCGCTCGCCTTGGCCCGGGTCTTCGCTTCGTCGTAGAAGGTCGACTCGAGGTACTCCAGGGTGAGGGCGAAGTTGAGGATGTCGACATCGCTGCTGCCGGTCATCGCCAGTGCCTTGCGGACGTACGGGCCGACCATGAAGGTGCCGTAGACGGCACCCGCTGCCAGCGCGCCCTTGAGGATCACGTCGCTGCGGGAGAGGTCGCCGCTGTCCCCTACGACCTCCACACCGACGAGCTCCGGATGTGCAATTTCTTCGTGACTCATTGCTTTCTCCTTTTCGCTTTCTCGCCGGACTAGCTGACGATGAAGGGTTCGACGGACTTGAGGACTTCCGTGGCGGTCGCCGGTTTGGCGAACGCACCGTCCGGGGTGATCGGCATGCCGAGCAGGGTGTTCAGCGCGGAGGCGTGCCTGCCCTCGACGCTGTGGATGGCGAGAGCCGACGCCAGCACTTCCGGGCTCTGGATGTTGCCGGCCTGGCCGAGGTAGGCAGCGGCGCCGAGGTTCTCGACCGTGCCCGCCAGTTCCAGCACCGACTTGGCGCTCTTGAGCGGGAATTCGGTCTTCGGTTCCGGCGCCGGCTTGCCGCCGAGGCCCTTTACCGCGGCAGTCAGGGCAGAGACGTGTTCCGCCTCCTCTTCGCCGAACTTCTTGATCGTGTCCAGTTCGGCGCCCTTGAAGAGGCCGCTCTTGATCACGTCCGCGTAGAAGGCGGTCTCGAGGTACTCGAGCGTGAGGGCGTAGTTGAGGATGCCGATGTCGCCCTTGCCGAACTGGGCGGTTTCACTGCCGCCGGCGGGCTTCGCCGAGGTCGTCGTGGTGGTGCCGCTGTCGCTGCCGCAGGCGGCGAGGAAGGCCGCCGCCGCAGCCGAGCCGCCGGTCAAAGCCATGAACTTGCGGCGCGAGACCGGGTCCTTGACCGCACGAGCCACCGCGCTCTGCGCCGGGGCCCCTGCTTTCTCGCGTTCGTTGCTTTCGGACATGTCATCGTCTCCTCGCTGGGGTTTCGTGCTTCTACCGCTCCCCTACGCGAGCCCCGAGCCGGCCGGATCACAATCGCCCGAATCCCGGCGCCATCCGCAGATCGCCGCGTCACCGATGATCCGGCTCGCCCGTCCTCGCGTAGGGGTTGACATGGGAAGCCCCCACCCCAACGAGGGACCAACCACCCGTCCCTGGGTCGGTGTCGTCCTCCTCTTGGCTGCCAGCGCCGTACTCCTGGTTGGCTGCGGCAGCGGCGGCGACGGCACCGACCAGACTTCCTCCGCCTCGAGTGGCAGCGGCGCCCAGGCGGTGACGATCAAGGACTACATCTACAAGCCGGCGAGCATCGCCGTGCCGAAGGGGACCACGGTTACCTTCACCAACCACGACACGACCGCGCACACGGCGACCTCGAAGCAGTCCGGCGTCTTCGAAAGCGGCCCGATCGACCCCGGCAAGTCGGCCAAGATCACCCTCGAAAAGACCGGCACCTTCACCTACTACTGCCTCTTCCACCCCTTCATGAAGGGCACGATCGTCGTCGAATGATGCTGACGCCGCGCCCGCTCAGGCGGGGGAGCCGGCGCGGACGCGGTCGAGCGCGGACGCGATGCGGGAGACGCCCTCGGCGGCGCGGGCGGCCGGCACCGGCGCGAAGGAGAGGCGGAGACTGTTCTCGCCGCCCGCGATCATGAAGTCGGGGCCGGCGACGAAGGTCGCCCCGCCCGCCTTGGACTCGGCCAGCAGCGCGGTCGCGTCGGTCCCCGCGGCGAGGTCGAGCCAGAGGAAGTAGCCGCCCTCGGGGACGACGAACTCGGCCTCGGGGATCTGCTCGCCCAGAGCCGCGACCAGGGCGTCGCAGCGCGCCTTCAGCTCGCCCTTGACGAAGGCGATGTTGCGGTCCAGCTCGCCGGAACGGCAGAGCTCGAGCACGATCGACTCGGCCAGCATGTTCGGCGAGATGTAGGTCTCGTTGGCTCGCTTGGCCAGCTTGGCGATCTCCTCCGCGGGCCCGGCCAGGTAGCCGACCCGGACGCCGGGGCTGACCGTCTTCGAGAAGGAGGAGGCGTGGATGACGCGGCCGGCGCCGTCGAGCGAGAGCATCGTCTCCAGGGGCTCGCCCGCGAAGGGCAACTCGCGGTAGGGATCGTCCTCGAAGATCCAGAAGCCGTGCTCGGCGGCGAGCTCGACCAGCCGTGTCCGCTTCGCGCTCGAGAGCGTGCAGCCGGCCGGATTGTGGGCGTTGGGGATGACGTGGGCGAGCTTGATCGGCCCCTCCGCGAGGGCGGCCTCGAAGGCCCCGAGGTCGAGCCCGTCGGCCTCCAGCGGTACCGGCACCAGCTCCACGCCCAGGCGCTGCAGGAGCAGCAGCGTGCGGTCGTAGGTCGGCTGCTCGACGACGACGCGATCGCCGGGACCGAGCAGGTGCTCGAACAGCATCGCCCCGCCCTCCAGCGACCCGTTGGCGACCATCACCTGCGAGGCATCGAGCCCGCCGTGCCGCTCGGCAATCCACTCGCAGAGCCCCGGATGCCCGATCCCGGTCCCGTAGGAGAGCGCCTTTTCCCAGTCGCTGGCGAGCGCCCGCGACGCCGCCTCCCGCACCGCCTCGTGGGGCAGGATGTCAGCGCTCGGAGCGCCCCGCGCAAACGAAATCGTGTCTGCTGCCATCGGCTTCGAGTATAGGTAGCTCGGGCTAGGAGCCGCGCAGGACTTCGACGGCGATCGCGGCGGCCTCGGTCGGGCTCTGGCCGACGCGGACGCCCTTGGCTTCGAGCGCGTCCTTCTTCGCCTGCGCGGTACCCGAGGAGCCGGAGATGATCGCGCCGGCGTGGCCCATCTGCTTGCCGGGAGGAGCGGTGAAGCCGGCGATGTAGGCGACGACCGGCTTCGAGACCTCGGAGGAGATGAACTCGGCTGCGCGCTCCTCGGCATCGCCGCCGATCTCGCCGACCATCACGATCAACTCGGTGTCCGGGTCCGCCTCGTACATGGTGAGGATGTCGATGAAGTCGGAGCCGACGATCGGGTCGCCGCCGATGCCGACGATCGAGGAGTTGCCGGCCCCGGCCTGCTTCAGCTCGTTGCCGATCTGGTAGGTCAGCGTCCCCGACTTGGAGACGACGCCGATCGAGCCGGGGTCGAAGAACTGGGCGGGGATGATGCCGACGTTGGCCTTGCCCGGGGAGAGCACACCGGGGCAGTTGGGCCCGATCAGCCGCACCCCGGCCTCCTTCGCCTTCCAGTAGGTGTTGAGCATGTCGAGCACCGGGATCCCCTCGGTGATCGCGATCACGGTCTCGACCCCGGAGTCGATCGCCTCGTCGATCGCCGGGGCGGCGAAGCGCGCCGGCACGAAGATCATCGAGGTGTTGGCGCCCGCCGCCTCGACCGATTCCTCGATCGTGTCGAAGATCGGCACGCCCTCGACGTCCTGGCCGCCCTTGCCCGGGGTCACCCCGGCGACGAGGTCGGTCCCGTAGGCGCGGTTGCGCAGCCCGTGGAAGGAGCCCTCGCGACCGGTCAGGCCGGAGACGACCAGCTTCGTCTGCTCGCCGACGATGATGCTCACGAGGCACCCCCGGCGAGCTCGACGACGCGCCGCGCCGCGTCCAGCATCGTCTTCTCCTGGTGCAGGTTGGGCAGGTTCGCCTCGGCGAGGATCGCCAGGCCCTCCTCAGAGTTGGTGCCGTCGAGGCGGACGACCAGCGGCACGCCGAGGTCGAGCTGGCCCGAAGCGGTGACGATCCCCTTGGCGATCTCGTCGCAGCGGGTGATGCCGCCGAAGATGTTGAAGAGGATCGCCGTCACCTTCTCGTCCGAGGTGATGACCTCCAGGGCGTTGACGATCGCCTCGGCTTTGGAGCCGCCGCCGGCGTCGAGGAAGTTGGCGGGGGCGCCGCCCGCCTGGGCGACTACGTCCAGCGTCGACATGCAGAGGCCGGCGCCGTTGGCGAGGATGCCGACGTTGCCGTCGAGCTTGACGTAGGTCAGGCCCTTCTCCTTCGCCATCTGCTCCTGCGGGTCGTCGACCGTGTCGGCGATCTCGGCCAGGTCCTGGTGGCGGTAGAGCGCGTTGCCGTCGATCGTCACCTTGGCGTCGAGGGCGACCACCTCGCGCGCCGAGGTCACGATCAGCGGGTTGACCTCGATCAGGCTGGCGTCCTCGCTACGGGCGACCTCGGCCAGCTTCACCAGTACCTCGGCCGCCTGGTCGCCGATGTCCTCGTCGAGCCCGGCGGCGTCGATGATCTCCCGCGCCGCGGCGACGTCGAACTCGCGGGTCGGGTCGATGTGGCGTTTGACCAGGGCGTCGGGGCTCTCCGCCGCGACCGCCTCGATGTCCATCCCTCCCTGGCTGGAGACCATCGCCAAGAGCTTCTTCTCGCCACGGTCGAGGATGACCGAGGCGTAGTACTCGGCGGCGATGTCGGAGCCACCCTCGACCCAGACCTGGTCGACCCGGAAGGGCCCCTCGCCGTGCGGTCCGACGATGTCCATGCCGAGGATCGCGTCGGCGTACTCGCGCGCCTGCGCGGCGTCGGCGGCGATCTTGATCCCGCCCGCCTTGCCGCGGCCCCCGATCAGGACCTGGGCCTTGATCGCACAGGGGTAGCCGATCTCCTCGGCGGCGGCGACGGCCTCCTCGACGGTCTTCGCGACCTCGCCGCTCGGCACGGCGACGCCGTGCTTGGCGAACAGCTGCTTGCCCTGATACTCGAGGAGGTCCATACGAGGTGGCACCCGGAGGCGCGGTCGCGCACCCTATCCGAGATCGCCGCCGGAGCGCGCGCCGCCGGGGGCAACGCCCGAAGTGGGGGCGCTTGCCATAATGCCGCGCTCGCAATGGCTCTTCCCAGTCTCAAAAACATCAAATGGGTGACCACCGACTGTTACGGCACCTTGATCGACTGGGAGAAGGGGATCGTCGAGGCCTGCAAGAAAGAGGCGGCCAAAGACGGCTTCAGCTTCGAAGAAGGCCCCTTCCTCGCCCGCTTCATGGAGGTCCAGGCCGAAATCATGGCCGGCTCCTACGAGCTCTACGCCGAGGTCTTGCGGCGCACGATCGTCAAGGTCGCCGGCGAGCTGGGCTGGGAGGTGGAGCCCTCGCGGGCTCAGTTCCTGCCCAACAGCGTCGCCTACTGGCTGCCCTTCCGCGAGGCCAACGCGGCGATGGACCGTCTCGGCAAGCGCTACGACGTCGGGATCATCTCCAACGTCGACGACAAACTGCTGGGGATCTCGCGCCGCCACCTGCGGACCGAACTCGACCTCGTCGTCACCGCCCAGCAGGTGCGCAGCTACAAGCCGGACCCGGTCCACTTCAAAGAGTGCGCGCGGCGGATCGGCGGCAAGAAAGGCTGGCTGCACATCGGTTGCGACTACGCGACCGACATCGCCCCGGTGCTGAAGATGAACGTGCCGGTGATCTGGGTCAACCGCCATGGCGAGAAACTGGAAGGGCGCAAAGCCCCCAGCGCCACGGTGAAAAACTTCCGCGAAGCAGCGAAAAAGCTCGGCGCGTCCTGAGCGTTTTCTAGCGTTCAGGCGCAACTCCGGCGACAGAGGCCGGTTTCGACCAGGTGTTCCCTATGGATAGGTACGAGCAGCCAAGAACCCATGTGCGTGCCCTCGCCGGCGCCCGGCTCGCCCTCGTCGCGAGCCTCGTCGTCCTGCTCGCCGCCTTTGCCTTCGCGGCCACCCAGAGCGCCCGGGCAACGCCGCCGAGCGCCGGCGTTCCGCCCTTCGACACGCCGCCGCCGGCCCCCCATAGCGCCAGCGCCGCGCACCAGCCCCGCCTCGCCTCCAAGCGGCAGCAGACCGCGCTGCTGCCGGAAGGGCAGCGCCCGAACTTCGTCGTGATCCAGACCGACGACCAGACGCTGGACCAGCTCTACGCGACCTACACGCCCCCGGGCGGCTCCGCGGTCCCGGTGATGCCCAACACCCTGTCCCAGATCGCCGAAAAGGGCATGACCCTCAACCGCTACTACGTCTCCTACCCGCTCTGCTGCCCGTCGCGGGTGAGCCTGTTGACCGGCCGCTACGCGCACAACCACAACGTCCGCGGCAACGTGCCGCCGGAAGGCGGCTACACCGGCTTCTCGGCCCGCAACGCCTACAACCACAACATCGCCACCTGGCTGCAGAGCGCCGGCTACCGCACGATCCACATCGGCAAGTTCCTCAACGGCTACGGCGACGAACCGTTCGACGACGGCAAGACGGTGCCGCCGGGGTGGAGCGCCTGGCACACGGTCATCAAGGCCGACACAGACCACTACTACTACGGCTACACGCTCAACGACAACGGCGTGCTGGACGGTCCGTTCGGGGACTCCGGCAGCTGGGAAACGCGCGAATACGGTGCCCGCGACGACTTCGGCTGCCCCTTCGCGCCGCTCAACGGGCAGCCCTGTCTGTACGAGACCGACGTCCTCACCCGGATCGCCAGCGAAGAGATGCAGGGAACGCCGGAAGGTACCCCCTTCTACCTGCAGCTCGACTACACGGCCCCGCACGGCGACTTCCGTCGCCCGGCCGGGCCGGAGCCGGCGACCCGCGACTACGACTCCCTCGTCGGCGCGCCCTTCCCACACGGCCCCTCGGAAGGCTTCAACGAGGGCAACGTCAACGACAAGCCCCGCTTCATCCGCGAAGCCCCCTACCTCTCGCAGAGCGAGATCCACACCTACCGCGTCTACTACCAGAAGGCCCTGGAGTCGCTGCGGGCGGTCGACGACGGCGTCCAGCAGATCGTCGCCACGCTCGGGGCCATGCACCAGCTGCACAACACCTACATCATCTTCACCTCCGACAACGGCTTCTTCTACGGCGAGCACCGACTCACCGGCGGCAAGTTCCTCGCCTACGAGCCCTCGACCCACCTGCCGTTCCTGATCCGCGGCCCCGGGATCAAACCGGGCACCTCGACCGGCGAGCTGGCGGCCAACATCGACATCGCCCCGACGATCCTCGAACTGGCCCACGCCACAGCCGACAAAAGCATCGACGGGCGTTCGCTCGTCCCCTTCCTGCTCGATCCCAGCCTGCGGACCCGGCGGCCGATCCTCTTCGAGTCCTTCGTCGAAACCAACGACGTCGAAGAGAACGGCGGCGGCCCGGCGGCGGCCCCGGCCGGCGTCGCGGCCGGGAGCGCGGGCGGCGGCGACAGCATCAACTCACGACCGAACCAGGCCAGCGCACCGAGCGGGGCCAGCGCCTCGATCGTGGCGCCGCCCAAGGACTACGAGGGAATCCGCCTCGGCCCCTACAAGTACATCGAGTGGCCCGACGGCGAGAAAGAGCTCTACGACATCAACAAGGACCCCTACGAGCTCAACAACAAAGTCCGCGACCCCAACCTCTTCCCGATCCGGGCCTTCCTGCACAGCCAGCTGATCCGCCTCGAGAGCTGCGTCGGCCGCACCTGTCAGGAACCGGCGCCGAAATTCCCGCTGACCCGCGACCAGCAGCGCAAGGTCGACAAGGAACGGCGCGAAGAAGAACGGATCAAGCAGAAGGAACAGGAAGAAAAGAAGCACCACAAAGGGCGGTAGTGGGAAGACGGGGAGGGGTGTCCCCGTCGGACCTTCAGCAACGCCCATAGGGCCGTGCGTCCGACGGGGACACCCCTCCCCGTCTTCTCTCTCAGGCTGGAGTTTTGCTACTCGATGACGGCGAGGACGTCGCCGCTGTTGACGGCGGCGCCGACCTCGACGTTCAGGGAGGTGACCTTGCCGGCGCGATGGGCGGTGATCTCGTTCTCCATCTTCATCGCCTCGATCACGCAGATCAGGTCGCCCTCGGCGACCTCGGCACCCTGCTCGACGCTGACTTTGAAGACGGTGCCCTGGAGCGGTGAGGGCAGGTCCGCGCTCGAAGCGCCTCCGCCACCGCCGGCCTTGCGCTCGCGCTTCGGCGGCTTCTTGCCGCCGGCCGCCGGGGCAGCGCCGCCGGCACCGGCCTCGCCGATCACCTTGACGTCGAAGAGCTTGCCGGAGACCTCGACCTTGTAGTCGCGGGTCACCAACTCAGCGCCCTCCTCGACCGCGGGCGAGGAGACCTCCGCGGGGGCCGTCGACTTCAGCCAGTCGCGGTCCTCCATCAGGTCGCGGCAGGTCTCACCGCGCGCCCACTGCTCGGTGGCGAGGATCGCTTCGTGGAAGGGAATCAGGGTGGTGAGGCCGCCGGAGTCGTATTCGGAGAGCGCCCGCAGCATGCGCCGGGTCGCCTTCTCGCGGTCGACGTCCCAGACGATCAGCTTGGCCACCATCGGGTCGTACATCGGCGTCACCTCGGAGCCCCCCTCGACGCCGGAATCGACTCGCACGCCGGGGCCCGAGGGCTCGCGGTAGGAGTCGCCGATCGGACCCGGGGCGGGGGCGAATTTCTTATGCGCGGCCTCGGCGTTGATCCGGCACTCGATCGCGTGCCCGCGCAGCTCGACGTCCTCCTGGGCGATCGAGAGCGGCTCGCCGGCGGCGACGAGGACCTGCTCGCGGACGATGTCGACGCCGCTGATCATCTCGGTCACGCAGTGCTCGACCTGGACGCGGGTGTTCATCTCGAGGAAGAAGTACTCGTCGCCGACCTGCATGCCCTCGATCGTGCCGGCGCCGCGGTAGCCGACGGCGGCGGCCGCATCGGTCGCGATCTTGCCGATCCGCTCGCGCATCTCCTCGTCGACCTGGGGTCCGGGAGCCTCCTCGATCACCTTCTGGTGACGGCGCTGGATCGAGCAGTCGCGCTCGCCGAGGTGGATCACGTTGCCCTGCGAGTCGGCCAGGACCTGGACCTCGACGTGGCGCGGGTTCTCCAGATAGCGCTCGACGTAGACGCGGTCGTCGGAGAAGAACTTCTCGCCTTCGCGGGCCGAGCCTTCGAAGGCCTCCTCGAGGTCCTCAGGGGTCATCGCCACGCGGAAGCCCTTGCCGCCACCGCCGCCGGCGGCCTTGCAGGCAACCGGATAGCCCGCTTCCTCGGCCTGCTGGCGGGCCTCGGCGACGTCCTTGGCGACCTCGGTCGAGCCGGGCACGATCGGGACGCCGGCCGCCTTCATGATCTCGCGCGCCCGCGTCTTCGAGCCCATCTCTTCGATCGCCTCGGCCGGCGGGCCGATCCAGGTGATGCCGGCATCGCCGCAGGCACGGGCGAAGTCGGCGTTCTCGGCCAGGAAGCCGTAGCCGGGATGGATCGCCTCCGCCCCGGCCTCCTTCGCGGTCTCGATGATCTTCTCGATGTTGAGATAGCTCTCGGCCGGGACCGCGGGGCCGATCAGGAAGGCCTCGTCGGCCTCGCGCACGTGCGGCGCCTCGCGATCGATCTCCGAGTAGACCGCGACCGACCCGATCCCCATCTCCTTCAGGGTGCGGGCGACGCGGATCGCGATCTCGCCGCGGTTGGCTATGAGCACCTTCTGAAACACGGCGGCGCAGTCTATTTAGGCGCGCGGAGGAACGCCGGGCGAATAGGCTGCCGTCCTCATGTTGATCGAGCTTCAGAGTCATTCGACGGTCTCCGACGGGCAGTTGGCGCCGGCCGGCGTCGTCGAGGAAGCGGCGAAGGCAGGCGTCACGACGCTGGCTCTCACCGACCACGACGCGGTCGCGGGGGTGGTCGAGGCCGAAGAGGCGGCGCGGGGGCTGGGCATCGAGCTGGTGCCGGCGATCGAGATGTCGTGCGTGCACGAGTACGCCGAAGACCTGCACATCTGCGGCTACTGGGTCGACCTGGAGAAGATCGGGCCGGCCTGCGAGCGGGCCCAGCAGGGGCGGCGCGAGCGGGCCGGGGAGATCGTCGAGAACCTGCGGCGGGAGGGCTTCGACCTGACCCTCGACGACGCGATCCGCGAGGCCGGCGCGGCCGACTCGATCGGCCGTCCCCACATCGCCCGGGCGGCCGGCGCCAGCGGCGACCTCGGCCCCTTCTTCGAGGAGTACCTGGTGCCCGGTGCCAAGGCCTTCGTGCCGCGCCGCTGGCCCAGCGCCGCGCAGGCGATCGAGCTGATCCGCGCAGCGGGCGGCGTCGCCGTCATCGCCCACCCCTACTGGGACATCTCCGAGCCCGACAAGGTCGAGCACCTGATCCGCTCGCTCGGCGCCGACGGCATCGAGACCTTCTACCCGAGCCACAGCAGGGAGCAGACCGAGCACCTGCTCGAGCTCTGCGACAAGCTGAACCTTGTTCCCACGGCCTCCTCCGACTACCACGGCCCGACCCACAAGACCTTCTCCGAGTTCGGTGCCTACGACACCTACGGCCTCGGCGAGCCCCAGGTGCCAGCGCGGCCCTAATGCCTACTTGCGGATCTGAATTCGCTGCTTCACCCAGCGAACGAAGCTCTGCTCCGAAACCGTCCTCCCCGCAAGCCCCTCGATCGTCGAGGCGATCTCGTCCACATCCTCGCTCGGTCGGGGCCAAGGGATTCCGCTTCGTTCCAACATCTCCCGCATGCACTCGTATCCGAGTCGCTTGTTGCCATCGGGGAGCGGGTGATTGCGAATGATCCGCGAACAGCAGATCGCCGCACGTTCGGCTGGATCGTCATAGAAATCGATCCCATCGAAACTGGCGAACGGTGCCGCCAGTGCGGACTCGACCCTCGGGACGCTCACCGCGCGCATTAGCTGCTCAGCGGAGACTCCCAGCACCGCCTCCGCCATTACGAGGAAGTCCGCCAATTCGAGTCGATCTGCCATGTTGGTATCAAGCTACCAAACGGTAGAGATTTTTTGAGATTTGTATGGTGGAATATTCGCTACCATTGGAAAAACAGTTTTAGTTTTTCTGCTCTCTCTCGATCAAGGAATCGATTTCATGGCTTCCAAGGCAATGAGTCTCCGTCTTCAAGAGGACAAAGCTGCTGAACTCGCCGCCATTGCGCGAGCCGACGACATGCCCGTATCCGAGGCTGTGCGGGAGGCAATCGACAACCACATCGCCGCCCGGCGGGCTGACAAAGACTTCCAGAAGCGGCTGAAGCGCCGCCTCGATGAGGATCGCGAGGTTCTCGAACGCCTAGCTAAGTAGGTCGAGGACCTGGCGGACCGCGGTCTCCAGCTCCGGGTCCGTCGTCAGCTCCGGGCTCGCCGGCGCCTCGTACGGGCTGCCGACGCCGGTCAGATCGGTGATCTCGCCGGCGCGCGCCTTCGCGTACAGACCCTTCGGGTCGCGCCGTTCGCACTCCTCCAGCGGCGTGTCGACGAAGACTTCGTAGAAGGGGACCCCGGCCGCCTCGTGCGCCGCCCGCACCTTGTCGCGGGCGTCCTCGAAGGGGCTGACCAGGGAGACGATCGCGACCACGCCCGACTCGGCCAGCAGCTTCGCGACCTCGCCGACCCGGCGCACGTTCTCGGCCCGGTCCTCCTCGCTGAAGCCGAGGTCGGCGTTGAGGCCATGGCGGAGGTTGTCGCCGTCGAGCATGTAGGCGTTGCGGCCACCGCCGACCAGGGTGTGCTCGGCGGCGGCGGCAATCGTCGACTTGCCGGAGCCGGAGAGGCCGGTCATCCAGATCGTCGCCCCGGTCGTGCCCAGCGCCTGGCGCCGTTCCTCGCGGGAGAGGCTGCTGGGATGGAAGGTGATGTTCTCGGCGACGGCCGACTCGGCGGCGACCACGGCCGGCTCGCCACCGACGCCGATGATCATCCCGGCGGCCACGGTGAGGTTCGTCGCGGGGTCGGCGAGGATGAAGCTGCCGGTGGCCCGGTTGAGGCGGTACTCGTCGAAGAAAAGCGGCGAGGTGGTGTGGATCGAGACCCGGCCGATGTCGTTGACCTCGAGCGTCTCCGCCCCGAGATCGCGGTGCAGGGAGTCGACGTTGAGCTCGTAGCGCAGGGTCTCGACTTCCGCCGGAATCCAGCGGGTCGTGTGCTTGAGCTGGTACTGCGCCCCGGTCCGCAGCGAGGAGGTCTCGTCGAACCAGCAGATCATCGCCTCGAGGCGGTTGTTGGCGCTCGGCTGGTTGGAGGGGCGGCAGATCATGTCGCCGCGGGAGATGTCGAGCTCGTCCTCGAGCAGCATCGTCACCGCCATCGGCGGGAAGGCCTGGTCGACGGCGCCGTCGGGGGTGTCGATCTGGGAGATCGTCGAGGTCTTGCGCGAGGGCAGCACCATCACCTCGTCGCCCTGCTTGAAGATGCCGCCGACGACCGAGCCGGCGAAGCCGCGGTAGTCGCGGTGCTCGGCCGACTGTGGCCGGATCACGTACTGGACCGGGAAGCGGTTGTCGACCAGGTTGCGGTCGGAGGCGATGTGGACGTCCTCGAGCTGGCCCAGCAGCGGCTGCCCGTCGAACCAGGGCATGTTCTCCGAGCGCTCGACCACGTTGTCGCCCTCCAGGGCCGAGATCGGGACGAAGTCGAGGTCGGTGATCTCGAGCTTGGCGGCGAAGCTGGTGAAGTCGTGGCGGATCTCCTCGTAGATCTCCTGGTCGTAGTCGACGAGGTCCATTTTGTTCACGCAGAGGACGAGGTGGGGCACCCGCAGCAGCGAGGAAAGCAGGGCGTGGCGGCGGGTCTGTTCGAGCACGCCTTTGCGGGCGTCGACCAGCAGCAGCGCCAGGCTGGCGGTCGAGGCGCCGGTGACCATGTTGCGCGTGTACTGGATGTGGCCGGGGGTGTCGGCGATCACGAACTTGCGCTTCGGCGTCGCGAAGTAGCGGTGGGCGACGTCGATCGTGATCCCCTGCTCGCGCTCGGCCCGCAGGCCGTCGGTCAGCAGCGCCAGGTCGGTCTGTTCGTCGCCGCGCTTGACCGAGGTGGCCTCGATCGCGCTGAGCTGGTCTTCGAAGATCGATTTGGTGTCGTGCAGGAGCCGGCCGATCAGAGTCGACTTGCCGTCGTCTACCGAACCGGCGGTGGCGATCCGCAAGAGCTGGCTCACTAGAAGTAGCCCTCCTTCTTGCGATCCTCCATCGCCGCTTCCGAGAAGCGGTCGTCGCCGCGGGTGGCGCCGCGCTCGGTGATCCGCGAGACCGCGGTCTCGGCGATCACCGCCTCGTAGTCGGTCGCGGTCGACTCGACGGCACCGGTGCTGGTGGCGTCGCCGACGGTCCGGTAGCGGACCATCTGCCGGCTCGGCTCGAAGCCCTCGGGCAGCGGGAAGAACTCGTTGACCGCCATCAGCAGCCCCTCGACCTCGACCACCTCGCGCTCGTGGGCGAAGTAGATCGGCGGCAGGTCGACCTGCTCGCGCGCCAGGTAACGCCAGACGTCGAGCTCGGTCCAGTCGGAGATCGGGAAGACGCGGATGTGCTCGCCCTTCTGGTGGCGGCCGTTGTAGAGGCGCCAGAGCTCGGGGCGCTGGTTCTTCGGATCCCACTGGCCGAAGCGGTCGCGGAAGGAGAGCACCCGCTCCTTCGCCCGCGCCTTGTCCTCGTCGCGTCGGCCACCGCCGAAGACGGCGTCGAAGCCGCCGTTCTTGATCCCTTCCAGCAGCGCCACGGTCTGGTGGCGATTGCGGCTTTCCAGCGGGTGGCCGACTTTGATCCGGCCGGCGTCGATCTGCTCCTGCACCGAGGCCACCTCGAGCCGCAGCCCCAGCTCGGCGACCGTGCGATCGCGGAACTCGATCACCTCGGGGAAGTTGTGCCCGGTGTCGACGTGCATGATCGGGAACGGGACCGGCGCCGGCGCGAACGCCTTGCGCGCCAGGTACAGCATCAGGACCGAGTCCTTGCCACCTGAGAACAGCATCACCGGCTGCTCGAATTCGGCTACGACTTCGCGGATGATGTGGATCGACTCGGCCTCGAGGGTGTCGAGGTCGGACAGCTCGATCGCTGCCGAGCGCACGGGGACGGTGGTCTCCTTCATGACCGGCAGCTCTTCGGCATCGGGGAAATCACCGGTATTGAACGGCGGCGAGGCGCCATTCTTCCGGAAGTCTCGCGACCTTCCGGAGGTCTCCCGGCGCTAGTTGATTCCGCACTCGGTCTTGGCCACGCCGGCCCAGCGACCGTCGCGTGGCGAGCCGCCGGGCCCGACCGGCTGCGTGCAGTGGGTGCAGCCGATCGACGGGTAGCCCTGATCGTGGAGTGGGTTGTAGGGAAGGTGGTGCTCACGGATGTAGTTCCAGACGTCGCGCTCGGACCAGTCAGCCAGCGGATTCAGCTTCCAGAGGTTGAATTTCTTGTCCCAGCCGAACTTCGGCGTCTTGGAACGAGTGCTGGAATCCCCGCGCCGGACTCCAGCGACCCAGCAGTCTACGGAAGAAAGTGCCCGCCGCATCGGCTCGACCTTGCGCAGGCCGCAGCACGAATCGGGGTCGCTCTTCCAGAGCTCGTCGCCGTACTCGGCGGCCTGCTCCTCGAGGGTCAGGTTGTGGAAGCGGTCGAACTCGATCCCCAATGTCTCGGCCAGCTGGTCGCGGGTCGCGTAGGTCTCCGGGAAGAGGACGTCGGTGTCGAGGTAGAAGAAGCGCGCCTCGGGATTGATCCGGCTCGCCATGTGTGCCGTCACCGAGCTCGTTTTCTGGAACGAGCAGGCGATGTAGTGCTCGGGCCCGAAGTTCTCGAACATCCACTCCAGTGCCTGCTGGGCGGTGCGGTCCTCGAGCTCGTCGGCGATCGCCTCGTGGTCGAGGTCGGCGATCGTCGGCACGGTGCCGGAGAGAGTGACGGGCGGCGGCTTCATGGCGGCGGTCAGCGCGCCTAGATGGCGCACTCCCCCTCGCCGCGCTCGACTTTGTATGGGCTGGAGCGGTTCCAATCGATGAACTGCTGCATCGTCTCGAGGCTGAACTCGGCCGGCATCGTCAGATCCTTGACGACCGCTTCGAAGCTGCCGGCGCCGGTGCGCTCGGCGAAGGCGTTGAACTCCTCGCCCTGCTCGCGCTCGGACTCATACAGCTCGATCCAGCGCTCGACCGCCTCGGGGACCCGTTTGGCCGGGAGCCGCGACTTCAGGCGGGTGCCGAAGATGACCTCGCCGCCCTCGTAGTTGCCGCCGATGTGCGGGATGTAAGCCGGGACCTGGCGCTCGCCGACCTTCAACGAGGCGCCGTAGAAGCCGATGTTGGCGATGTGGTGCTGGCTGCACCCGTTCGGGCAGCCGCTCATCTTGATGTGGATCTTCTTGGTCAGCGAGTCGGTGATGTCCATCGACTCGAGCCGCTCTTTGACCGCCTTGTTCAGGCCCATCGAGCTGGCGATCCCGAGTTTGCAGCTGTCGGTGCCGGGGCAGCTGACGACGTCGGTGATCTCGCGGGCGCCGGCCTCGGCGAGGTCGAGCGCGGCCAGCTTCTGCCAGACGTCGTAGAGCGACTCGTCGCGGACCCAGCGCAGGACGAAGTTCTGCTGCACGGTGCTGCGGGCGTAGCCACCGGTGTGCTCGCGCATGATCGCGGCGAGGCCGCGGAACTGCCCTGGGGTGAGGTCGCCGCGGGTGATCTTTACCTCGACCGTGGAGAAGCCCTCCTGGCGCTGGGCCTGGACGTTGCCGTCGAGGAAGCGCTCGAACTCGGTCCGGTCGCCGTTGGGGGAGGCGGTCTGCGGCGGCACGGCGGGGGCACTCGCCTGCTCGTCGTCGTCGTAGCGCAGGCGCTCGACGTCGTCGAAGTTGCGCTCGGCCACCCAGTCGCCCTGCAGCTCCTCCTCGACCTGCTCGCGGAAGGCGTCGATCCCGATCTTGTCGACGAGAACCTTGATCCGGGCCCGGGCGCGGTTGACTCGCAGCCAGTCCTGACGGTCGAAGATGCGCAGGCAGGCCTCGGTGACCTTGAGGTAGTCGCCGTTGTCGGCCTCGACGAACTCGTACAGGGTCGGGGCGACCCGGGCCATGATCGAGGTGCCGCCGCCGACGCGGATCTCGAAGCCCCTGACGCCGTCCCTTTCGCGGGAGAGGAAGGCGATGTCGTGGATGCCACTGATCGCCCGATCCTCGGCGGAGCCGGTGAAGGAGGTCTTGATCTTGCGCGGCATCAGCTGCGTCGTCGGGTGACGGACGAAGTAGCGGACGTAGGCACCCGCGTAGGGAGTCGGGTCGAAGACCTCGTCGGCGGCGACGCCGGCCCAGGGGTCGCCGGTGACGTTGCGCATCGTGTTGCCGCAGCCCTCGCGGGAGGAGAGGCCGGTGACCGAGATCTCGCGGATCAGCGACTCCATGTCGCGCAGCGGCACGTGGTGGATCTGGATGTTCTGGCGGGTGGTGATGTGGCCCTTGTCGAGGGGCGCGTACTTCTCCACCACGTCGGCGAAAGCGTCCATCTGGTCGGGGGTGACACCGCCCCAGGGCAGCTTCACGCGGACCATCTGCACGCCGGGCTGGCGCTGGCCGTAGACGCCCTGTTTGAGCCGGAAGCCGATGAACTGGTCTTCCGGCAGGCGCTCGGCGAGGAACTCCTCGGCTTCGCTGTCGAAGTCGTCGAACTCGCGCTCGATGATCGGGATGATGTGGCCCGGGACGTTCGCGTAGGCCTCGGGGTTCTCGAGCGTGCCGACCCGACCCTTGCCCTTCTGCTCCTTGTTCTCCGCTACCGCAAGCTCCATGGGAATGAAAATAGCAAAACCCGACAGGGATTCAGGTATTTACTCCGCGACGGTGCGTTTCCGTGCCTGCAGCACGGCTGCGGCTTCGCCCGACTCGGCCACGTAGCCGTCCTCGGGGGCAAGCGGCAGGCCCGCCTCCTCCCAGCCGACGATCCCCTCGCTCAGCTTTGCCGCGTCGTAGCCGGCCTCGGCCAGCGCCGCCGCCGCCATCGTCGAGCGGTTGCCACCGCGGCAGTAGAGGACCACCGGGCGCTCCTTGTCGATCTCGGCCGCGCGCTCGCTCAGCTCGGCGAGCGGCAGGTGGGCGGCGCCCTCTATGTGCCCCACCTCCCACTCGTGGTCGGCGCGCACGTCGATCAGCTGCGCGCCCTCGTCGATCAGCTTCTGGGCCTCGTCGCGCGAGACCTCTCTCCCCGCCTCGCTCATCAGTCGATGTCCGTTCCCTCGATCAGGAACGCGACCCGCACGTGGGCGCGGTACTCGTCGAGGTTCTCGCCGCGGATCCCGGTCGAGACGATGTCGACGGCGCGGATGTTGCGCAGGGTCCCCTGCGCCTGGCTCAACGCCTGTTTGGCGGCGTCGTCGGTGGATGTCTTTGAGCTCCCGACCAGCTCGATGATTTTCACGACAGCCATCTCGCTCCTCCTTCTGAGTCCTGCACGGTCTGCTTGGCGCTGACCCCTTCGACCAGCGCCGCCCGCTGCCATGGGCTGGCCGCCGGGGCACTCTCCACGGGGCCCCCTCCGACCTCCGCCTCGAACCGCGCGATCGCCGCCGCGACAGCGGCTGCCTCGTCTCCACTCGCGGTCTTGCGGGCCACAGCCCAAGCCTAGTTCAAGGCAAGGGTCAGCCGTTGAGGCCGGGAACTGGGGTGCCATGCTTGACGGTGGCGCAGTTGAACGGCTGCGGGTCGAAGGAGTCGGTGATGGCGCGGCCGGCGGGCTTGCCGGTGCCCTTCGTCATGCCTTTGCCGTGCGGTTTCTCATGCGGGGGCTTGCCGCGGCCGCACTGGATCGAGAAGTCGCGGACGCCGTCGCGGGCGTCGATCACGTCGTCGCCGCCGTTGCCGATGAAGACGTCCTTGCCGGGCTGGCCGAGCATGCTGTTGGCGCGGCTGTCGCCGATCAGGACGTCCCAGTCGAAGGAGCCCTCCATGTCCTCGTCGGTGCGAGAGAGATGGACTTTGTGGCAGCCCTTGATCGCGTCGATCCAGGCGGCGTGCTTGGGGAAGGAGATATAGAGCAGGCCCGGATGGGCCTGGGTCTCGGCGAAGGAGGCGTCATCGCGGCCGGGGCCGCCGACCAGGGCGCCACCGGCGCAGCCGCCGCCGGCCGCCAGCAGGTCGCCGCTACCTTCGCCGTAGAGGAAGGTCGGGCCCGGCAGGCCGCCGACGAGGCCGTCGGCGCCGTCGCCGCCGTAGAGCTTGTCGGCGCCGGGGCCGGACTCGATCAGGTCGTCCTCGGGGCCGCCGTGGATGACGTCGTCGCCGTAGCCGCCGGCGAGGCGGACGCTGCCGACGGCCAGCAGCGAGCCTTCGACCCGCAGCTTGTCGTTGCCGGGGCCGAGGTCGGCCATCAGCCAGAGGCCGGGGCCGCCGGCCGGGCAGGAGACCTGCGTGAGGACGTTGGGCGGATGGATGCAGCCGGAGCCGGTCGCCAGCGGGCCGGCGGCGGTGACGCTGAAGGTGTTGGAGATTTCGTCGAAGCCGACGCTGAGGTCGTCGCGGCCGGCGCCGCCGACGATCTCCAGGCCGGCGCCGCTGCCGGCGGTCGGGTCGAGCTGGACGAAGGCCGACCCTTGCGGGGGCTTTTCCTTGCCGCAGGAGACGGTGTGGCCCTTGGCGCCCTTGCAGCTGTCGCTGCCCTGACCGCCCTGAAGAGTGTCGGGACCGCCACCGCCGATCAGGTGGTCGTCGCCGGGGCCGCCGTCGATGACGTTGCCCTGCTTGTTGCCGATCAGGGTGTCGCGGAAGGCCGAGCCTTCGAGGCTCTCGAAGCCGAAGAGCTTGTCGTGGCCATCGCCGTAGGCGCGGTGCTTGGCCAGCGAGGCCCAGACCCCATCGCCCTTGCCACCGGCCACGGCGGTCGCGAAGGAGGCGATGTCGCCCTTGCCGGCGCCACCGGACATGCGGTCGTAGCCGTAGTCGCCGTGGACCAGGTCGTCGTTGCCGGGGCCGCCGTTGACGATGTCGATGCCGAGGTCGCCGGCGACCTCGTCGCCGTCGCCGGCGCCGCCCATCACCTTGTCGTCGCCGAGGTCGCCGATCACCCGGTCGCCGCCCCCGGCGCCGCCGTCGACTTCGTCGTTGCCGCGGCCGCCGTGGATCAGGTCGGCCCCGGGGCCGCCGCAGATCAGGTCGTTGCCGAGGTTGCCGTAGATCGTGTCGTCGCCCTTTCCTCCCCAGATCACGTCGCGCCCGGGGGTGCCCTGGATCACGTCGTCGCCGTCGGTGCCGACGATCGTCGCCTGTCGCCCGTGGCAGATCGGCGTTTCGATCGTGGCGTTGGTCGCCGCGCCGGCGACCGCCGCGAAGGCGACAAGGGCGGCCAGCGCAGCGAGAATTCCGATCCGAAGCTTCATCCGCGGGGGATCAGGCGCTGCGGATCAGCTTCTTGTTGACGAACTCGTCGGCGCCGAAGCGGCCGAGCTCGCGGCCGAAGCCGGAGCGCTTGAACCCGCCGAATGGAAGCTCGGGGCTGTCCGCCCCGACCAGGTTGACGTAGACCATGCCGGCTTCGATCTCGTCGGCGACCCGCTCGCCCTGCGCTTTGTCGGTCGTCATCACATAGGAGCCCAGGCCGAACGGCGTCTGGTTGGCGAGCGCGACCGCCTCCTCCTCGGAGCCGACCTTGTAGACCTGCGCG
>DATBXZ010000344.1:0-3402 GCA_036513995.1 Solirubrobacterales bacterium
CGTTCTCGATCCCGACCACGTCGAACCCCTCGGCGATGAAGTGCTCGACCGCCTCCGAGCCGATCAACCCCCCCGCACCCGTGATGATCGCAACCGGCATTCGTGCCTACTCCCTCTCCCCCGCGGGGGTCTCGATGTTGAGTGCCTGGGCGATCCTCGCCCCATCGGCCGCTACCCACTCGTGGATGTCGGCAAGCACCTGCTCGGCGCTGCGCCGCGGTCGCCACTCGTCCAGGCCAAAGATCTTCGTGCAGTCGGAAAGGTATATCGGGACGTCGCCCGCGCGGGTCTCCGCAACCGGCGTCATCGGCACCTCGTTGCCGGTCAGGCGCTGGCAGATCTCCGTCGTCTCGCGCAGCGAGAGGCTGCACTCGCGGCCGCCGCCGACGTTGACCGTGCGCCCGTCCCAGGCCTCCTGGTCGAGCAGCTGGCGCTCGACTAGGTCGACCAGGTCCTCGACGTGGAGCAGGTCGCGCACCTGCTTGCCCTCGCCGCCGAAGCCGATGTAGCTGAGCGGGTTGCCAAAGTGGTGGGCGAGCATCCAGTGCGTGAACACGCCCTGGTCGACCTTGCCCATCTGCCAGGGACCGGCGATGACGCCGCAGCGGTCGATCACCGCCGGCACGCCCAGCCCGGCCCGGTACTCCTCGATCAGCAGCTCGGCCGCGAGCTTGGTGGCTCCGTAGAGCGTGCGGGCACCCTCGAGCGGGAACTGCTCGGAAAGGCCCTCGGGGGAGATGCCGGGAACCGCCTGCTCGGCGGCGATCTCGAAGCGGGTCTCCGCCTCGTCCAGGTTCAACTCGACCTGCGGCTCGACCGGGTAGACCCGGCTGGTCGAGAGAAAGATGACGAAGGCCTCGTCGCGGCGGGCCAGCTCGAGGCAGTTATAGGCGCCGGTGAGGTTGGTGTGGACGAGGTAGCCGGTGTCGCCGTCGACGCCGCTCATCACCGAGGGCTCGGCCGAGCACTCGATCAGAGCCGAGATCCGCGGCAGCCGTGCCAGGTCTTCGGGCTCGCGCACGTCGCCGCGGACGAACTCGACCCCCGCCGCCTCGAGCCGCGGCAGATTCAGTTCCGAGCCGCGCCGGTAGAGGTTGTCGAGCACGACGATCTCCCAGTCGGGATGCTTGGCAGCGAGTGAGACGGCGAGATTGGAGCCGACGAAGCCGGCCCCCCCGGTGATCAGCAGACGGTCCATAACGGCGGTTGACGCTACCGCACGCGCGTGTCGTTCCGCGGGTGGCGTCTCAGCTAACTTGAGGGGGTGATTCGAGCGGCAGGGATAGTCGCGGCGCTGCTGGCGCTGCTGGGCGCGAGCAGCGCCCAGGCGCTGACCCTCGAACGGGTGGGCGGGTCGTTCGACCAGCCGATCTACGTCACCTCGGACCCGGGCAACGCGAACCGGCTCTTCGTGGTCGAGCGGGAAGGGACGATCGAGCTGGTCGAAAACGGCGTGACCAGCGAGTTCGCCGACCTCAGCTCGGTCGTAAGTTGCTGCACCGGGGAGCGCGGACTGCTTTCGGTCGCCCTGGATCCGAACTTCGATACGACGGGTCGCCTCTACGTCGACTACACCGGGGAAGAAGTCCCCGGCGAGATCCATGTCGACGAACTCGTCGCTAAACCGGATCACAAAAGCGCCGAACTCTCGAGCCTGCGCTCCCTGCTGACTATTCCCCACCCGATCGAAAGCAACCACAACGGCGGTCAGCTGCAGTTCGGCCCCGACGGCAACATCTACATCTCGACCGGCGACGGCGGTGGCGGCAACGACCAGTTCCACAACGCTCAGAACCTCAACAGCCTGCTCGGCAAGATCCTCCGGATCCGGCCCAACCCCGGCGGCCCGGCTCCCTTCTACACGGTGCCCGCGGGAAACCCGTTCCCCGCGGCCGCGGCTCCGTTCAACACGATCTGGAACTACGGCCTGCGCAACCCCTATCGCTTCTCGTTCGACAGCCTCAACGGCAACACGGTAATCGGCGATGTGGGCCAGGACGAACGGGAGGAGGTCGATTTCGCGCCCGCAACCCTCCCGGGCGTGGCCGGGGGCGCCGGCGCCAACTACGGCTGGAACTGCCGTGAGGGATTCATCGCCGGGCCGGCCACCGATCCGCAGTGCGCCACGCTTCCGCTCAGCAGCTTCGTCGAACCGGTCTTCGACTACCTCCACACCCCGGACCCGGACCTCGGCGGGGAACGCTGCGCGATCACCGGTGGCTACGTCGTCCGCGACCCGGCGCTCGGCGCCCTCTACGGCCACTACGTCTACGCGGACTACTGCGCAGGGGTCATCCGCTCGTTGCAGCTGCCCAGCGGCGCCAAGGGCCGAGCCAGCGACGACTGCTCGCTGAACCTGCGGGTGGACAACCCGGTCTCCTTCGGCGAAGACGCGGCCAGGCGTATCTACGTGGTGGAACAGGGAGGCGATGTGTTCCGCCTCTCCGGCTCGCCTCCCGCCACCTGCCCAACCCCGCCCACGCCCCTACCCCAACCCGAAGCTCGGCCACCCCTCAAGGCCACCTTCGTCGGCATCAAGCCGGAGCGGCGGCGGGTCGAACGCGGCAGGCGCGCCCTCCTAACCGTCTTCGTCTCCCCCTGCAACGATCGCCGGGGCGAGTCGGTGACGCTGCTGCGCAACGGCCACTCCAGCGGCTCGCGGTTCCTCAGCCGCGCCTGCACCGCCCGCTTCGTGCCGCAGATCCACACCGGCACGAACTTCGCCGCCATCACTCACGAAGCCCGCGGCTACGAAGCGGGCAAGTCGCGGCGGCTGACAATCAGGATCGCGCACCGCAAGCGCCATCGCTAGCCGCCGAGCCCTGGCGACAGGCGGGCGAGGGCCCGCTAGGGTCGCGCCCGGCCGCCGGTCAAGCCGACGAACGCGTGCCAGGCAGGCTTCGGCTTGAAGCGCTTGGCGCTGGCGTGGAAGAGGCCGACGGAGTCGCAGAAACTGCAGGAGTCGGGGAGGTCTTTCCAGGAGAACCAGTAGACCTGCTTGAGGTCGAGGCGGTTGCGGTTCGCCAGCAGGTAGCCGTAGGCGGCCTTGAGCTGCTTGACCTGACCGTGGACGCCCTGCTCGAAGGCGACGATCTTGAAGTCGTTCTGGGAGCCCCAGCCCATCTCGGTGATGTAGAGGGGGACGCGGTCGTGGTTTTCGACGGTGACGTCGTGCAGTCCCTCGACCAGTTCTTCCAGCGTTTCCGCGTCGACCGCGTAGGGGTGCAGGGCGATGCCGTCGAAGTAGCTCTTGATCCCCGGCGTGCGGTAGAGGATTTCGAGGAACTTGGCCGCCGGCATGCCCTTGGCGCCGCCCGCGGTCGGTTCGCCGAAGAGGCCGCTGAGGATGACTTTGGCGCCGGGGTCGACCCGTTTGATCGCCGGGCCGGAGATCTTCACCAG
>DATBXZ010000345.1:0-4058 GCA_036513995.1 Solirubrobacterales bacterium
TCTCCCGCGCTTTTTTGCCGGAGACGCGGACTTTGCCTTTGGCTTTGCCTTCCGCCACCTGGCGGGCGACTTTGCGGCAGATCGTGCCGATCAACCGCTCCAGGTTGCGGACCCCGGCCTCCCGCGTGTACTCCTCGATGATCGCGGTCAGCGCCGCGTCGGCGAACTCGATCTGGGTCGGTTTCAGACCGTTGGCGGCGATCTGGCGGTCGACCAGGTAGCTGCGGGCGATGTGGCGCTTGTCGTCGATCGTGTAGCCGGCGAGTTCGATGATTTCCATCCGGTCGAGCAGCGGCCCGGGGATCGTGTCGAGCTGGTTCGCGGTGGCGATGAAGACGGCGTCGGAGAGGTCGAAGGCGAGGTCGAGGTAGTGGTCGCGGAAGGTGTCGTTCTGCGCCGGGTCGAGCACCTCGAGCATCGCGCTCGCCGGGTCGCCGCGGAAGTCGGCGCCCATCTTGTCGAGCTCGTCGATCATGAAGACGGGGTTGCGGGAGCCGGCGTCGCGGAGCGCCCGGATGATCGTCCCGGGCAGTGCCCCGATGTAGGTGCGGCGGTGGCCGCGGATCTCCGCCTCGTCGCGGACGCCGCCGACCGAGATGCGCTCGAACTCGCGGCCCAGGGCCTTGGCGATCGAGCGCCCGAGGCTGGTCTTGCCGACCCCGGGCGGCCCGACGAAACAGAGGATCGGGCCGGGCGAGTCGGGGTTGAGCTTGCGCACCGCCAGGTACTCGAGGATGCGGTCCTTGACCTTTTCGAGGTCGTAATGATCGGCGTCGAGCACCTCGCGGGCGTGGGCGATGTCGAGGTTGTCCTCGGTCTCGACCGACCACGGCAGCTCCACCAGCCACTCCAGGTAGGTGCGGATGACGCCGTGCTCGGCAGCGGCGGGTGGCAGTTTCTCCAGTCGCGAGAGCTCGCGCTCGGCGGCTTTGAGGGCGTGCTCGGGCAGCTCGGCTTCCTCGATCCGCTCGCGCAGTTCGTTCACTTCGGCCTGCTGCTCGTCCTCCTCGCCCAGCTCCTCCTGGATCGCCTTCAGCTGCTGGCGCAGGAAGAACTCGCGCTGGCCCTTGTCGATCTCCGACTGCACCTGGGTCTGGATCTGGGTCCCGAGCTGGACCACCTCGAGCTCGCGGGCGAGGATCCGCGAGAGGTGCCGCAGCCGCTTGGCGACGTCGACCTCTTCCAGCAGCTTCTGCTTCTCCTCGGTGCCGATCCGCAGGGCGCCGGCAATCAGGTGCCCCAGGGCCGCCGGGTCCTCGATGTTGGCGACCGCCATCTGCAGCTCCTCCGGCAGGTAGGGGATCTGGGCGACGATCTCCGAGAAGGTGGCCTGGACGTTGCGGGTCAGCGCCTCCAGCTCGGCGCTGGGTTCGATCGTGTCCGGCAGCTCGGCGATCCGCGCCACCAGGTAGGGCTCCTCGGCGACATAGGAGCCGACCCGGACCCGCTGCATTCCCTGGACGAGGATGCGGAGCGAGCCGTCCGGCACCTTGATCATGCGGGCGACGACGCCGACGACGCCGACCTCGTAGAGGTCCGGAGGCCCCGGCACGTCGTTCTCGGGGTCGCGGGAGGTGACCATGGCCAGCATCCGATTGCCGCCGAGCACGTCGTTGACCAGCTGGATCGAGCGCTCCTGGCCGACCGCGAGCGGGGTCAGCGTCTCCGGGAAGATGACGGTGTCGCGCAGGGGCAGCACCGGCAGCGCCTCGGGGAGCGGCTGGTTGGCGCGGATCGCGTCCTCGGCGTCGAGCGGCGACTCGACGACTTCGAGCACCGGCGCTCCCTCCATCACTTACGCCCGATCGGCACCCGGCGGGTGGTCTCGCTGGGATCGCGCAGAGGCAGCTCGATCCGCAGGACACCGTCTTCGTAAGTGGCCTCGGCGCGCTCGGCGTCGACCTCGACCTGCAGCTCGACGACGCGGCGGAAAGGGCCGGAGGGGATCTCGACCTGCTGGTAGACGCGCCCCTCGGTCTCCTGCACCGGGCGTTCGCCGACGATCGCCAGGTGGCGGCCGCCGACCTCGATCCCGACCTCGCTCAGCTCGACCCCGGCCAGGTCCACCTTGACCACCGCTCGCTGCGGGTCGCCGCAGTAATAGACGTCGACGTTGGGCGAGAAGCCGGAGGCGCGCCGGGTCACGTAGCGCGTGCGGCCCCAGGCATCTCCCATCATCTGATCCATCTCACGGCGCATCCTGGCGAAGTCGGCGAACAGATCGCGTTGCGGCACGGTCAAAACATAGCTGCGGCTTGGGTCCGGAGGGGCGTAGAGAACTGAGGGCTAGGCGGGACGGGAAGCCCAGCGGGGGGCACGCATCAGGAGGACCGGCTGACGGGGCGGGACCAGACCCTCGGGCCTGTTCGGGCGGAAGGTGGCGCAAGGCTCTTGCAGCTCCAGCGCGCAGAGCATGTTCTTGTGGAAGTAGCAATCCTCACAGGTGGGCGGCTTTGGCTTGCGCGGCACGGCCGGCATAGTGGCAGCGTCGCCACGCTTCCGTGAGGGGCAATTCCGCAAATCGCTACCTCTTTGACACAGACCCGTCACATCTTCCCCGCGTCTTGCGGGGCCACCGGGGACCGCCGCTACTATTGACACCCGATGGAGGCTCACAACCGCAGCGAGAAGCTCTCGGCTTCTCCCCCGCTTTTCAAGAGCGAGTTCCTCAACTTCTTCTCCCGCGTGCACCCGGCCGTGCCCGCGGTCGTCTTCGTGCCGGTCGTCGTCGCGATGGAGTGGCTGGGCCTCGACCGCGGCTACGGTGCCGTCCCCCTGATCCTGCTGACCCTGGCCGGAATCGGGATCTGGACGCTGACGGAGTACTGGCTGCACCGTCTCGTCTTCCACTGGGAGCCGGACAACGCCTTCGGCCGCCGCATGCACTTCATCATCCACGGCATCCATCACGACCACCCCAACGACAAGATGCGGCTGGTGATGCCGCCGTCCGTCTCGATCCCGCTCGCGGCCCTCTTCTTCGGCGCCTTCTGGCTGATCTTCGGCAGTCCGGCCGCCTTCCCCCTCTTCGGCGGTTTCATCTTCGGCTACCTGGCCTATGACTACACGCACTACTACGTGCACCATTTCGTGCCCAAGTCCGACCTCGGCAAGCAGCTGCGCGAGCAGCACATGCGCCACCACTTCCAGGACCACCGCTTCGGCTACGGCGTATCCTCGCCAATCTGGGATGTGGTCTTCCGCACCCTGCCGCGCAAGCGCAACCACTAGCACTCAGTTCACACTTACCCGCGGCCTCTCATCCAAATGGCCAGGGCAGGAGTGTTTCTGAATAAATAAAGAGTCACAGTGAGTATGGCTGTGCCACACTCCATTGCAGAGAAGTAAAAACTGCTTTTTGCATGGAAAGGAAACCGATGCCCAGTACGAACAACGTACTCGACGAGGCCCGCGACCTGGTCTTGAAACGCCTCGCGGAGCTCGACGAGGAGCGTAAGCGCCTCGAGCGCGCCCTGGCAGAGCTTGGTGGCAAAGCGACCCGGCGCGCACCGGGTCGCCCGCGTGGAGGCAAATCCACCGCGACCGCCAAAAAAGCCACTGCCACCCCCCGCCGCCGCAAACGCCGTGGCGGCACCCGCGCCGACCAGGCCGTGAACCTGATCGCGGGCGCGCCGGGAATCAGTGCCTCGGACGTGGCGAAGCAGATGAAGATCAAGCCGAACTACCTCTACCGCGTGCTCGGCGACCTGGAGAAAGAGGGACGGGTCAAAAAGGACGGCCGCAAGTACTACCCGGCCGGCTGAGACTCAGCCACGGTTACTTCGAGAGGCCGGCCCGATGGGCCGGCCTCTTTGCGTTCGCAGGTACTGGTTCGGAGGACTAGACGAGGCCGAGCTGGCTGACGGCGTCGCGCTCCTCCTGCAACTCGATCACGCTGGCGTCGATCCGCTGGCGTGAGAAGTCGGGCACGTCGAGGCCTTGCACGACCGACCACTCGCCATCGCTGCAGGTGCAGGGAACGCCGCAGACGATCCCCTCGCCGATCCCGTAGGAGCCGTCCGCCGGGACACCCATCGAGACCCAGTCCCCGTCGGGGG
>DATBXZ010000346.1:0-15177 GCA_036513995.1 Solirubrobacterales bacterium
AGGCTTGCCTGGCGCCGAAGGACTGCAAGGACCGATCGGCCCCGCGGGACCCGCCGGACCGATCGGCCCGGAAGGCCCACGAGGACCGTTTGGCCCGATCGGCCTGGAAGGACCGGAAGGCCCCGTCGGGCCGGTCGGACCCCAAGGCCCGTTCGGGCCGGTCGGCCCCGAAGGCCCCGCGGGCGAACCGGGACCGGAAGGCAGTCGAGGCGAGCCTGGCCCGATCGGCCCGGAAGGGCCCCAGGGGCCAGCCGGCCCCGAAGGCGAAGTCGGCCCCGAAGGACCTCCCGGCGTTGGCGGCATCGGCACCGTGCTCGTGGTCACAGCCCGTGGTGGCGAAGGCGAGCCAGCCGACGCCAACTGCCCGAAGGGGACACCGGTCGCGATCGGCGGCGGCGGGTCGGTCGAAGACAAGGGCGGCCTGCTCGAGATCTCGGCACCGATAACCAAGGGCGAACTTTCCGGCGACGGCCAGAGGCCGACCGGCTGGCGGGTCAGGTCGGGAGCCGCTCGCTACACCGCCTACGCGATCTGCACCAGCGCCGGCAGCGTCAAGCCGTCCGAAGGCGGCGAAGGGGAAGCGGCCGAAGCCAAGGCCGCGGAGCTCGAAGCGGCGACCGGGCAGTAGGCGCGCCCGAGCCTCAGGCCGGCGTCAGGGCCGCGCGATCGGCGTCGATCTTGCGCAGCATCACCCGGTGCCCACGGCTGGAGGCCACCGCGGTGGCCTCGTCGAGCGCCTCGCCGACGCCCGCCTCCCCGGTTGCGGCCCGCGCTTGCGCGAGGACGAGGAGAGCGGCTGGCAACTGCCAGTTCATGCCGCGACGGCGAGCCGTGTCCGCCGCCCACTCGGCGTGCGTCCGAGCTTCCTCGGACCGCCCGAGGCCGAGTAGGGCGCGGGCCCGCAGGGCAGCTCGCCAGCCCTCGGTTTCGCCTCCGGACCCCATCGCTTCCCGGTAGCTGCCGTCGGCCAGCTCGATCGCCTCCAGGGCGGCAGGGAATTCCTCCGCTTCGAGGTGTACGTAGGCGAGCGAGCTGAGCGACATGGTGCGCGAGAAGACGTCGCCCAGCCGCTCGGTCAGCTCGCGGTTGCGCAGCGCCAGCGCCAGCGCCGCTTCGTGCTCGCCGCCTTCGGCGAGCACGGTCGCCTTCGAGCTGAGGACCCAGCTCTCGGTCTCGTGATCGCCGCGCTCCGTCGCTTCCCGCAACGCCCGGTCGAGCAGATCGTCGGCTTCCTCGGCGTGGCCGCGCTCGCGCACCGCCACCGCCTTCGCCATCCGCCCCCAGGCGATCGGGCTGCCGATCACGATCCCGGCCCCGAGGTCGGGGTCGCCGTCGAGGATCTCCAGCATCTCGTCGACCGTCGCCTCCAGCCGGTCGAGATCGCCGGCGCACATTTGGACGTAGGCAGCGGCCCCGCGGAACGCTGCCCGCAGGCCGGCGTCGCCCGACCGGTCGGCGAGGGCGATCGCTTCCTCGGCCGCCACGGCCCATTCGCCGGTGTGCTCGGCGATGCCCGGCCGCACCGAGGTCAGCAGCTTCAGCAGGGCCAGCGAGCGCAGGTCGCCGATCCGATCCGCGATCTCCGCCGCTTCCGCACCGAGCGCCTCCGCCTGCTCGCGGTCCATGCCCAGGCGCCAGGCGTATTCGAGCTGCTGCATGCGCGAGATCAGCGAGAGCGCCGTCGTCTCCTCGCCCTCGTCGAGACCGTCGGCGAGCTCCGTCACCCGCCGCCAGAGGCGCAGCGCGTCCTGGGGACGGCTGTGGCCGGCCCGGTGAGCGGCGCGGGCGTGCCAGCGCGCCGCCTCGAGTGTCTCGCCGCCCCGCTCGAAGTGGTGGGCGACCAGCGCCGCCAGCTCGTCGAGGCGGTCGGGCTCGAGCTCGATCGTCGCCCGCGCCGCCGCCGCGTGGGTGCCAGCGCGCCCGTCGGCGAGCTGGGTGCCGTAGGCGACCTCGCGGGTCAGCGGGTGGCGGAAGGCGAGCACCCGCTCCGGGTAGAGCTCGGCTTCGTAGAGGAAGCCGGCCTCGATCAGCTCGCACAGCACCGGGTCGATGCGGTCGCGCTCGAGCCCGGCGGTCATCCCCAGCGCCCTGTCGCCGACCTCCTTGCCGACCACCGAGGCGACCTGGAGGAGCTGCTTGGCGGCGGGGTCGAGGCGGTCGATGCGGGCCGCGAGGACGGCCTGCACGGTTACCGGCACCCCGGCGTCCTCGATCGGCCGTGCCAGGCGGTAGGCGCCGCGCTCGCCCTCGAGGTGCCCGGTCTCGGCCAGCTCGCGGACGATCTCCTCGATGAAGAAGGGGTTGCCCCGGGTGCGCTCGTGGATCGGCTCGTCGAGCCCGTCCAGCGAGGGATCCTCGCCGGCCAGGTCGCGCAGCAGCTCGCGGGTGTCCTCGCCGGCCAGGGGCTCCAGCGAGATCTCCCGGTAGGAGGGCGAGCGGCGCCAGGGTGGCGAGTACTCGGGCCGGAAGTTGAGGACGGCGAGCGTGTTCGTGCCCTCGATCGAGGCGACCAGGTCGGCCAGCAGGACGTCGCTGCCCTCGTCGATCCAGTGCAGGTCCTCGACCACGAGGACCAGGGTCTTGCGGCGGCTCGGCGCGTTGACGAGCCGGCAGACGATCCGCCCCAGCGTCCGCTGGCGGGCCTCGGCGCTCAGCTGTGCCAGCGGCCGCTCGGGGTCGGGGACGCCGAGAAAGTCGAACATCAGCGGCAGGTCATCGGCAAAGCCGGGGTCGAGCAGCAGCGCCCGGCCGGCGATCTTCTCCCGCGCCAGCTGCTCGGGCTCGCGCTCGCCGATCCCGAAGAAGGCGCGCAGCATCTGCAGCACCGGCATGAACGGCGTCGTTGTCCCATGTGCCTGGGCCTGGGCCTCGAACACCTCCAGCCCCTGCTCGCGACAACCCTGCGCGAACTCGTGGCAGAGCCGGCTCTTGCCGACGCCGGGTTCGGCGACCAGGCCGACCACGCCGCCGGCGCCGTCCTTGGCTGCATCGAGAGCGGCTTGCAGCGCCGCCGTCTCCGGCGCGCGGCCGACGAAGCTGGAGAAGCCGCGCTCGCGCGAGCGGTCGAGTCGGGAGCGCGCCTCCCCGACCCCGGCCAGCTCGAAGACCCGGACCGGCCGGCTCGCCCCCTTGATCTCGAACTCGCCGAGGTCGTCGAGGTCGAGGTAGCCGGCGGCGAGCTCGGCGGTGTGCTCGGTCAGGAAGGCCTTGCCGGGCTCGGCCAGCGCCTCCATCCGCTGGGCCAGGCCGACGGTGTGCCCGATCGCGGTGTAGTCGCCCTCCGCGCCCTCGCCGATCGCCCCGGCGACCACCTCGCCGGAGTTGACTCCGATCCGGGTCGAGAAGTTGAGCCCCTGCCCGCGCCGCAGCTCGGCGGCGTAGTCGGAGACCTCGTCGAGCATCTGCAGGGCGGCGTAGCAGGCGCGCTGCGCGTGGTCCTCGTGGGCGATCGGCGCTCCGAACACGGCCATGATCCCGTCGCCGGTGAACTTGTCGACGGTGCCCTCGAACTTGCCCACGGCCTCGGCCAGGATCGAGAAGAAGCGCTGCATGATCTTGCGCCACTCCTCCGGGTCCTGCTGCTCGGCGAGGTCCATCGAGCCGCTGACGTCGGCGAACAGCACCGTCACCTGCTTGCGCTCGGCATCGTCCCTCGTCGTCGCGGTCACCGCCTCCAAGGTTACGCCGCGCACCGCACCGGGTTGGGCGAGGACGCAAGTAGCCTGGATGGATGAGATCCGTTCTCCTCACCGGCGCCTCCACCGGCATCGGCCGCGCCACGGCGTTGCGGCTGGATGCGGCCGGGTGGCGGGTCTTCGCCGGAGTTCGCAGAGAGGAGGACGCGGCGGGGCTGAAGGCGGCTGGCAGCGAGCGCATGACACCGCTTTTCCTCGACATCGTCGAGAGCGAGCAGATAGCCGCGGCCGCGCAGCGGATCGAGACCGAGGTCGATGGCGGCCTCGATGGATTGGTCAACAACGCCGGGATCGCCGTCCCCGGCCCGCTGGAGACGCTCCCGATCGAGGATTTTCGCCGCCAGCTGGAGGTGAACCTGACCGGCCACGTCGCGATGACCCAGGCGATGCTGCCGGCGATTCGCCGGGCCGGTGGCCGCATCGTCTTCGTCAGCTCGGTCGGCGGCCGGATCGCCTTCCCTCTCACCGGCGCCTACCACGCCGCGAAGTTCGGGGTCGAGGCGGTGGGCGACGTCTTCCGGCAGGAGCTGCGGCCCTGGGGAATCTCGGTCTCGATCGTCGAGCCAGGTTCGATCGACACCCCGATCTGGCAGCGGATCGACGACGGGGGCGATGAGATCGGCGATCGTGGCCACGCCGAGCAGGAGGCTCTCTACGGTGGGGCGATCGCCAGCTATCGCAAGGTCGTCAAGAAACTGGCGGAGCGCGGGATCCCGCCGGACAAGGTCGCGGTGGCGATCGAGCGGGCGCTCTCCTCGCGCCGTCCTCGCAGTCGTTACCTGGTCGGCTTCGACGTCAAGTTGCAGACGCGGGCGAAGCTGCTGCTGCCGACCGCGATCTTCGATCGCATCGTCGCCCGGCAGATGAATCTCTAGTCGCCGCATCGGGCTCGGAACGTCCAATCCCGTCCTATACTGAGGCAGCCGATTGACTGGTCAATCAGCCAGATTCGGGCATCGACCGGAGGACCGAGAGAACTTGCGCGCAGCAGCGGTACAGCTCAACTCGACGAACGACAAGGCCCGCAACCTCGCCACGGCCGAGCGCCTGGTGCACGCCGCCGCGGCCGCTGGCGCCGAGCTGGTGGCGCTGCCGGAGAAGTGGAACCTGCTGACCGGGGGAGAGGAGCTGCTGGCCGGGGCGGAGGCGCTCGACGGTCCCAGCCTGACCGCCGCCCGCGGCTGGGCTCGCGGCCTCGGCATCCACCTGCTCGCCGGCAGCATCGCCGAGCGCGGCGAGGACGAGAGGGCCTCCAATACCTCGGTCCTGATCGGCCCCGAGGGCGAGGATCTGGCCGTCTATCGCAAGATCCACATGTTCGACGTCGACGCCGGCGGCGTCTCCTACCGCGAGTCCGAGCACGAGCAGCCCGGCTCGGAGGTGGTCACCGGCCCTGTCGGCGAGCTGATCGCCGGCCTCAGCGTCTGTTACGACCTGCGCTTCCCCGAGCTCTTCCGCATCCTCGCCCTGCGCGGCGCCCGCGTCCTCACCGTCCCCTCGGCCTTCACGGCCGCGACCGGCCGCGACCACTGGGAGGTGCTGCTGCGGGCGCGGGCGATCGAGAACCAGGCCTTCGTCGTCGCCCCCAACCAGGTCGGCCAGGCGCCGCCGCACTTCGACTCCTTCGGCCACTCGGCGATCGTCGACCCCTGGGGGAGGGTGCTGGCCATGGCCCCCGACGGGGAGTGCTTCGTCGCCGCCGACCTCGACCTGGCGGCACAGGATCGCGTCCGCGAGGAGCTGCCGTCGCTGGCCAACCGCCGGCCACGAGCCTACGTCTGGCCGCAGCTGCTGGAGGCGCACGCCTGATGGCCAAGGCACCGCCCGTCGACAAGCGCCGTCAGATCCTCGACGCGGCGATCCGCGTCTTCGCCCGCCAGGGCTTCCACGCGACCCGGGTCTCCGACATCGCCGACGAGGCCGGCGTCGCCTACGGGCTCGTCTACCACTACTTCCGCTCCAAGGACGAGGTCCTCAACGAGCTCTTCGTCGAGCGCTGGTCGCTGCTGCTGAGCGCAATCGAGGAGACCGATCGCACCGGGGAGAGCCCGCGCGCGAAGCTGGCCGCGGTCGCCGCCTTCATCGTCGATTCCTACCGCCACGACCCGGAGCTGATGAAGGTGATCATCGTCGAGGTCACCCGCGCCGCCAACTCCTTCGGGCGCACACACCTGCCGGAGATCCGCCGCGCCTACGAGTCGATCGCGAAGATCGTCGAGGACGGTCAGAAGCAGGGCGCTTTCCGCGACGACATCGCGCCGATGTTCGCCTCGATGTCCTTCTACGGGGCGATCGAGCAGCTGCTCTCGGGCTGGATCTTCGACGTCATTCCCGCCTCCGACACGGACTTCGACCAGGCCAAGGAACTTGTCATGACGACGATCTGCGACGGGCTCGAGCCGCGATAGGTAAGGTCGCCAAACGGGTATGGAAAACGAGATGATCAGAAGATTGCTGTGGAGCGGCATGCTCGCCGCCAGCAGCGCCCTCGCCACCATCGCCGCCGCGCGCCTCGCGGCCGTGATCTGGCGCCGCGTCTTCGACGAAGACCCGCCCGAGTAGGAGAGAGATGCCTGACCAGAGCCAGACGCCGCCACCGACGCCGCCCCCGGCGTCTCCCGCGCCGCCTCAGGTCCCACCGTCCGAGCCGGCGCCGGACAAGAGGTCGGTCGCCGATCTGGTCATCGACGTCTCGCAGGGCACTTCGTCGCTGATCCGCGAGGAGTTCGAGCTCGCGAAGGCCGAGGTCGCCGAGAAAGTCGGCAAGATCCTGCGCGGCTCCGTGGTCGGGATCGCCGCCGGCACCTTCGCCTTCCTGGCGCTGATCCTGATCATGGAGGGCATCGCCTGGTTCCTCAACGAAGAAGTCTTCGACGGCAAGTTCTGGCCCGGCTTCTTCATCGAGGCCGCCGTCTTCCTCTTGATCGCCGCCGCCGCCGGCTACATCGCCTACCGCTCGGTCAAGGCCGGCGCGCCGCCGCTGCCCGAGCAGGCGATCGAAGAGGCGAAACTGACCAAGACCATGTTCGAAGGCGAGGAGGCCGCAGATGCCGGAACCCCGCAGCGCGGCTGAGATCCGCCGCGACATCGACATTCAGCGCGAGCAGCTCGGCAGCTCGGTCGAGGCGCTGCGCGGTCGCGTCACCGAGCTGACCGACTGGCGCCGCCAGATCGACGAGCACCGCAGTCAGCTGATCGTCGGCGCCGCCGTCGTCGGATTCGCGATCGGCGTTCGCGCGATGCTGCGCCGCCGCCGCTAGCTCGGCACGACGAGCTCGGTCGGCACGCTGCCGATGCCGAGCAGGCCGGGGCCCACATGGGCGCCGAGGACGGCGCCGATCTCGGAGACGAAGACGGGCTCGCAGCCGAAGATCTCGCGGGCGTCGTCGATCAGGCCGGCAGCGGTCTCCTCGTCCTGGATGTGCTGGACGACCCAGCCGTCGGCGCCCTGCTCGTGGCGCTGGCGGGCGTAGTCGCGCAGCCGCTCCAGCGAGCGGGCGCGGGTCCGGACCCGCTCGACCGGGGTTATCTCCTCCTCGAGGGTGAGGATCGGCTTGATCTTCAGGGCACTGCCGATCCAGGCGCGGGCGCCACCGATGCGACCGCCACGGCGCAGGTACTCGAGGGTGTCGATCGCGAACCACATCTTCAGCGCTACCCGCGTCTCCTCCGCCCGGACGAGGCAGGCCGTGGCGTCGCCGCCGCCGATCGCCGCCGCCGAGGCGCCGAGCACGGCCAGGCCCATGCCGCCGGCCGCCGAGCGCGAGTCCATTACCTGGATCCGCTCACCTCCCTTGCCCTCCTCGAGCAGCCGCTGGCGAGCCTGGTTGGCGGCCTCGAAGGTGCCGGAGAGGCCGGCGGCGATGTGGATCGAGACGATCTCGCGACCGGCGTCGAGCAGTGGCTCGTAGACGGCGATGAAGTCGCCGATCGAAGGCTGCGAGGTGGTCGCGCCGCTCTCGGAGGCCCGCAACCGCTCGTAGAAGCCGGCGTAGTCGGAGATGTCCAGCTCGCGCTCCTGGTGGCCGTCGACGGAGACGTAGAGGCTGATCGACTCGATGCCCCTCTCCTTCACCAGCTCGCAGGGAAGGTAGGCCGTGGTGTCGCAGACGACGGCGGTCTGGTCACTCGCGTTCAACGCAGCGATTCTCGCAGACCCGTGCCGTACGAAGCTGCCGCCGTCGGCTAGCTACACTTTGTGAAGTGACGGATACGCCTGAGGCCGCAATCACCCTTACCGACAAGGCCGCCGAGAAGATCGGCGAGCTGCTCGGCGGACAGCCCGAGGGCGCCGAGCAGGCGCTTCGCGTCGCCGTTCGTGGCGGCGGTTGCTCCGGCTTCCAGTACGCGCTCGCCTTCGACAAGCCCAAGGACGAGGACAACGTCTTCGAGGTCGACGGCGTCGCCGTCGTCGTCGACAAGGTCAGCATGCAGTTCGTCTTCGGCTCCGAGGTCGACTACGTGGAAGGCCTGCAGGGCGCGGGCTTCCAGGTCAACAACCCGAACGTCGTCGCCGCCTGTGGTTGTGGCTCCTCTTTCCAAGTCAAAGAGGACGCCGCCGAGACCGCAGCCGCGGTCTAGCTATTCGATCTGCAGCGGCGGGGACTGGGCCGGAGGGCCGGCCTCTGGAACCGCCACCGTCTCCGGCTGCTCGACGCCCAGGGCCTCGGCGAGCTCGCCGGACTCGAACATCTCCTCGACGATGTCGGCGCCGCCGAGCAGCTCGCCGTTGACGTAGAGCTGGGGGAAGGTCTGCCAGTCGGAGATCTCGGCGGTGACTTCGCGCAGCGGCTGCAGCACCGGCAGCACGTCGATCGCCCCGTACTCGACATCGACCTGGTCGAGCACCTGGACGACCCGCATCGAGAAGCCGCAGCGCGGCTGCTCCGGCGTCCCTTTCATGAAGAGCAGCACCGGGTTGGCGGCGATCAGCTCCTGGACTTTGGACTTCAGCTCTGGGTCGGCCATGGCCACAGGGTAGCTAGCCCGGCACGTCGGTCTTGACCGAGAGGGCGTGGATCGTGCCGTCGTCGAAGCGGGCCTTGACCGCGGCCTTGACCAGGCGGTGCTGGTCGATCCGCGAGAGGCCCTCGAACTGGGCGGCGCTAACGACCGCCCGCAGGTGGTCGCCGCTCCCGGTTTCGTCGCTGACCTCGACGCTGGCGCCGGGCAGCGCCGCCGCGATCATCGCCTCCAACTCCGCCAGGTCCGCGGCCACTGGTGCCTAGCCGGTGAGCTTCTCGCCGAGGGTCGAGAGCATCTCCTCGACCCGGACGAACTTGACGCGGGGTCGGCCGTGGGGCTCGCCACGGCCGACCTCGGCCTGGTCGATCGCCTGCCAGTCCTCGAAGCTCACGTAGCGGGTGCCACGCTCGGCCAGCAGCGCCTCGATCGCGGCCGGGTCCGGGCTCTCGGGCGCCAGCAGGGTCTGCGACTCGACGTCGGCGAGCAGGTGGGTGACCGTCTCCAGGGCGTCTTTCTTGTTGGTGCCGATGACGCCGGAGGGGCCGCGCTTGATCCAGCCGGCCGTGTAGTGGCCGACCTTGTGGCCGGAGTCGTGGGAGTCGAGCACGCGGCCGCCCTCGTTGAGGATCAGGCCCCGCTTCTCGTCAAAGGGGACGCCTTCGATCGGGATGCCGGTATAGCCGACCGAGCGCAGAATCAGGCCGCACTCCAGCTCTTCGCGCTCGCCGGTGTCCCTGGCGCGCAGCGCGCCGCCCTCGTCGACCAGCTCGTTGCGGCCGATGACGATCGATTCCACCTTGCCGTCGCCCTTGATCTCGATCGGCGAGGCGAGGAAGCGGAGGACGATTCGCTGATGCTTGCCCTCCGGCGTGCGCTGGGAGAACTCGCGCAGGGTCTCGACGTTGACGCGGGTGGTCTTGTCGACCTCGTCGGACGCGAGGAAGGCGGCGCTGGCCGGATCGAGCTCGACATCGGCCGGGTCGACGATCACGTCGGCGTCCTCCATCTCGCCCAGCTCCTTGATCTCCGGGTTGGTGAAGGCGGCCTGGACCGGGCCGCGGCGGCCGAGGACGACGATCTCGCGGATCCGCTTCGCGTCGAGCAGCTCGATCGCGTGGTCGGCGGTGTCGGTCTGGCGCAGCTCGTGGTCGGTCAGGGCCAGCATCCGGGCCACGTCCATCGCCACGTTGCCGTTGCCGATCACCACCGCCCGCTCGCTGGAGAGGTCGAAGTCGTGGTCGGCGTAGTCGGGGTGGGCGTTGTACCAACCGACGAAGGCGGTGGCGGCGGCGGACCCCGGCAGGTCCTCGCCGGGGACGCCGAGCTGGCGGTCGGTCTCGCAGCCGACCGTGAAGACGATCGCGTGGTAGAGCCGTTCCAAGTCCTCGACCTCGATGTCGTGGCCGATCTTGACGTTGCCGAAGAAGCGGAAGCCGTCGCGGGCGGCGGTCTTTTCGTAGACCCGGGTGACCGACTTGATCTTCGGGTGATCCGGAGCGACGCCGCCGCGGACGAGGCCGAACGGGGTGGGCAGGCGGTCGAAGAGGTCGACCTGGGCGTGGAGGTCCTCGCCCTTGAGGATGTGCTCGGCGGCGTAGAAGCCGGACGGGCCGGCGCCGACGATGGCGACGCGAAGTGGGTTCTCTTCGGTTCCGATCTTGCTCATGCGAAGGCGGAAGAATAGGGAATGCGAGGAACGAGGCGTCTGAGCGTCAGCTCAGCGTCGGCGCCTCGGCGGAGACGGCGGTGGGGGTGCCGTCAAGCGCGTCCAGTGCCTTGCGGGCCGACATCGCCACGCAGGTGAAGATCGGTGTCTCGCGCTCGGTGTACTCGCTCGACTCGGTCGGGCGCAGCTCGTTGACGAGGTCGAGGAACATGCCCGGGTCGTCGCCCTCGAAGCAGACGACGAACTCCTGGTCGTCGATGCCGAAGGAGTAGGTCGTGTTGATCGTGATCTCGGGGTAGCGGCGGCCGACCTCGATGTGGCTTTTCATGATCCGCCCGCGCTCCTCCGCCGGCAGCCCGTACCAGCGGCGCTGCTTGACCATCGGATAGAGGAAGAGGTACTTGCGCTCGGAGGTGCAGATCTCCGGCCGTGCGCCCTCCTCGGAGTAGGGCGAGCGTTTGGTCATCGAGAGGAACGAGTGGGGCGTCTCGGCCCATTTCGCCAGGCCGCTCTGGCCGAGGACGACGTGGAAGGTGTGGATGTCGTCGAGGTTGGGGCTCTGGCTGAGCAGGACCAGGTCGACGTCGCCGCGCGTGCCTATGGTTGAGTAGGCCCGCAGCGAGCGGTCGAGGCCGAAGTCCTCGCAGGCGGCGAGGAACTCCCGCTTGTCGGCAGCTCGAAGCTCGGCGTCGCGGCGGCGCCAGGCGGGATCGATCTTGAAAAACGAAAACTTGGCGAAAGTGCGCTCGGCCATCGGGGTGACGATAGCGCTCGCCGTGTCGCTGTTCGTGGCCTCGCCGGCGCGCGCCGAGGTCTCGATCGTGCTGCTCCCGCGGGGGGGCTCGGTTCGAGAGCTGGCGGCAGCCGGGATGTCGCCGGGGCTGATGAGCGCCGGGCTCGGGGCGGTGCCGGCGCAGCAGACCTATCTGGACGTGGGGCAGGGGAACCGGGTCTTCGATTCGCTCTACGACTCCGAGCTGCCGCCGGCCCGGGTGCCGCTGGGCCGGCCGGTGACGGATCCGGATCTGCTCCGGCGGGCGGAATCGGCCCCGGCGGAGATCGTGCCGGGGCTGCTGGCGACGACGCTCGAAGAGAACGGGAGGAAGATCGCCGTCCGCGTGGCCTCCCTGCCGCGGCTGCGGCGCCTTGTCGGTGAGTTGCGAGCGGGCGACCTGCTGATCGCGATCGAACGACCGCCGCCGGAGAAGAACCGCGAGCTGGCGATCGGGATCGCGGGGCGGGGGTTCGACGGCGACCTGACCTCGGACAGCACCCGACTGGACGGCTACGTGCTCTCGACCGATATCGCCCCGACGGTTCTCGAATGGTTCGGGATCGACGTGCCCTCGCAGATGTCGGGACAGCCGATCCGGGCGGAGGGGGCGGTCGATCCGGCGGCGGTGGAAGCGCTCGGCGAGCGGATGGCGGTGATCTCGGAGCGGCGGGGGCCGGTGATCGGGTTGAGCCTGCTGGCCTGGGCCCTGGCGCTGGGGCTGGCGATCGCCTGTACCCGTGGTGCGGCCGGGCGCATGGGGGTGCGGGTGGCGGGGCTGGCGGTCGTCTATCTGCCGCTGGTCCTGCTGGCCGCGGCGGCAGCCGAGCCCGGACAGACGCTGGAAATGTCGATGGCGATGCTGGGCGCGCCGCTGCTGGCGGCGCTGACCCTGGCGCTGTTCGGTGGCTACCGGGCGCTGGCGCTGGCGTCGGCGCTGACCGTTCTCGCCTACGCGGTCGACGTCATCGCCGGCTCGCCGTTGACGACACTCTCGTTGCTCGGGCCCAATCCGGGGCTGGGGGTGCGGTTCTACGGAATCGGCAACGAGCTCGAGGCGCTGCTGGCGGTGCTGATCGTGGCCGGGACCGGGGCGGGACTGGCCGGGTTCGCGCCGCGGCTCTCGCCGCGCGGGTCCGCGATCGCGTTCCTGGCGATCGGCCTCTGTGGCGCGTTCGTATTTGCCGCCGGCCGCTTCGGGGCCGACGTCGGAGCGGCGATCGTCTTCCCGGTCGGCGCCGCGGTTGCCGCCGCGGCGATCGCGGCGCGCCGCCGCCGCTCGGTGCTGCTGATCGTCGCCCTGCCCTTCGCCGTCCTGGCCCTGCTGGCCCTCGGCGACCTGCTCTCCGGCGCCAATGCCCATCTCACCCGCTCGGTGCTGGACGCGGGCGGGCTTAGCGATCTCGGCGACGTCGCCCAGCGCCGCCTCCAGCTCTCCGCCCACAGCTTCACCCGCCCGATCGTCTTCGTCTTCCTACCCCTGATCGTCCTCTTCGCGGCGCTGGCGGTCGCGCGTCGCGAGCGGTTGCGCGCCTGGCTCAGCGGCCGCCCGGCGATGCGGGCGGGGCTGATCGGCGCCGTCGCCACCACCCTCGTCGGCACTCTCGCCAACGACTCCGGCGCCCTGCTGCTGGAGATCGGCACCGCCTACCTGCTCGTGTTCGTCGGATTCGCCTGGACTGAGAGCGCGACTCCCGACGCTGCCGGCGAGACCGGTCGATGATCTACCCTTAATCGCCTGTGCGCATAGCTCTCGTCTCGCCATATTCCTGGTCCTACCAGGGCGGCGTGAACCGGCATGTGGAAGCGCTGGCCGAGGAGTTTCTCGGTCGCGGCCACGACGTTCGCGTGCTTGCCCCCCACGACCCGCCTGGCCGGGTCAGCCGGGTCCTGCACCGGGCCGCGCCCGAATCGCGCGAGATCCCGGACTTCGTGACTCCACTGGGACGCACGATTGGCTTCGGCGTCAACGGATCGGTCGGCAACCTCGCCCCCTTTCCCGCCGGCGGGGTCGTGGCGCCGCGGCGCCAGGTGCGCCGGGGCGAGTTCGACGTGATCCACGTCCACGAGCCGCTGGCACCGCTGGTCGGCTGGAACGCGACCCTGGGGGCGAGGACGCCGGTCGTCGGCACCTTCCATGCCTACTCGACCAAGGCGATCCCGAACCACATCGCGACCGCGTTCGGCGCCCGGCGCGTCTTCAACCGGCTCTCGGCCCGGATCGCCGTCTCCGAGGCCGCCGCCTGGACCGGCCGCCGCTGGTACGGCGGCGACTACACGATCATCCCCAACGGCGTCGACGTCGAGGCGGCCCCGAGCGGCCCGTCTTCGTCGGCGGGGGATCTGCGGATCCTCTTCATCGGCCGTCCCGAGGAGCGCAAGGGGCTGCCGATCTTGCTGACCGCCTTCGGTGCCCTGGTCGAGCACGTGCCCTGCCGCCTGACCGTGATCGGCGCCGACCGCGAGGATGTCCTTCGCTACCTCGCCGACCCCGAGCTCCTGAGCTCGATCGACATCCGCGGCCGCGTCTCCGGCGAGAGCCTCTGGAACGAGCTGCACGGTGCCGATGTCCTCTGCGCGCCCTCGCTCTCGGGCGAGAGCTTCGGCATGGTCCTGACCGAGGCCTTCGCCGCCGGTACGCCGGTGATCGCCTCTAACATCGCCGGCTACAGCGACGTCGTCAGCGACGGCGTCGACGGCCTGCTGGTTCCGCCCGGAGACCCGCAGCGCCTGGCGGAGGAGCTGCAGCGCGTCCACCACGAACCCGAGCGGCTGGCGGCGATGGGGGAGGCTGCGCGCCGCAGCGCCCAACGCTATGCCTGGCCCCGCGTCGCCGACCAGGTGACGGAGGTCTACGAGCGGGCGATCGAGGCCCCGCGGCCGGTGGGGGCGGGGGAGAGCTTCGCCCACTGGGCTGGGCTGCGGCCCGCCGACGGCGGTCCCCGGCACCCGGCTCAGAGGCTGCCGTCGCTGGACCCGGCGCCGGCCCGGGCGGGCAAGCGCGGGCGCCAGATCGCGCGGCGGGCCGGCCTCGCCGTCGCCGGCGCTCTCGGCATCGGCCTCACCGTCCTCGCCGCGCGGAAGATCGGCGTCGACAACGTCGTCGAAAGCATCGTCCGCTCGAACCTCACCTGGGTCCTCGTCGCCTGCGCGCTGATGGCGACCTCGCTCTTCTTCCGCGCTGCCTCCTGGTATTGGATCGCCCGCGCGGCACTGCCCACCCGCCCGGTCCGCCGCCGCGACGTCACCTCGGCGACGATGATCGGGGTGCTGATGTCGGCGACGCTGCCGGCCCGCCTCGGCGAGCCGGCGCGCGCCCTCGCCCTCGCCCGCCGCACCGGCCGCATGCGGGAAACCTTTCCGGTCCTGCTCGGGACCCTGGTCTCCCAGACCCTGCTCAACCTGGTGGCGCTGGTACTGCTCGGCGTGATCATCGTCTCGAGCACGCCGCTCTTCCACTCCGGCACCCAGAAGCTGTTCGTCTTCAGCCTGATCCCGCTGCTGGTGCTGGCCATCGTCCTGATCGCGCCGGTGCTGATGCGGCGCAACGGCAACGGTCGCCTGGCCCGCACCGGCGCCTCCCTGCACCGGGCGCTGATCCAGGTGCGCGCCGGTCTCGCCGTCTTCCGCGACCCCCGCCGTGGCGCCGCCGCCGCGGCCGCCCAGCTCGGCGCCTGGGCGATCCAGCTCGCCGCCTGCTGGGCGCTGCTCTACGCGCTGGGACTCGACGGCAAGGCCGGCATCGGCGCCGCCGCCGCGGTCCTCTTCGCCGTCAACGTCACCGCGGTGGTGCCGGCGACGCCGTCGAACATCGGCATCTTCCAGGTCGCCGTGATCAGCGTCCTCCACTCCGGCTTCGGCATCGGTACCGCCGATGCCCTCGCCTACGGCGTCATCCTGCAGGCGGTCGAGATCGCCACCGCCGTCGCCCTCGGCCTGCCTGCGCTCGTTCGCGAGGGGCTGACCTGGAGCGACCTGCGGGTGCAGGCGCTTTCGGCCGCCCCGGTCCACCTCGAGTCGAAGCCGCGCGAGCGCTCCCGCCCCAGGCGCGAGGGCGTCGTCTAGCTCCAATCAAGGCT
>DATBXZ010000347.1:0-5806 GCA_036513995.1 Solirubrobacterales bacterium
CGCCCAGCTCGAGGAAACGACCCCGCAGCGCGGCGCCGTCGTCAAGCAGCAGCCGGAAGCGGTGATCTTCCGCTTCGACGAGCCCGTCGAGGGCAACTTCGGCGCCGTTCGCGTCTACGACGCCGGCGGCAAGCGAGTGGACGAAGGGGACGCCTTCCACCCCAACGGCGAAGGCCCGCGCCTCGGCGTCCACCTGAAGCCGGGCCTGCCCGACGGCAGCTACACCGCCACCTACCGGGTCATCTCCGCCGACGGCCACATCGTCTCCAGCGGCTTCGTCTTCTCGATCGGCAAGGCGGGCAGGGCGCCGGCCGAGACGGTGGCCGAACTGACCAGCGGCTCCGGCAGCGGCCCGGTCACCGAGACCGCCTTCGGCATCGCCCGGGGGCTGCAGTACGCGGCAATTGCGCTCGGGGTGGGCGGGCTCGCCTTCCTGATGCTTGCCTGGCTACCGGCGCTCGGGGCGGTGGGCGGGAGCGGCGAGTCCTGGCGGCGGGCCTCGCTGGCTTTCGCCTCGCGGCTGCGGGCCGGCTTGCTCCTCGCCGCCGCGATCGGCGCGATCAGCGCCGTCGCCGGCGTCGTCCTCGAGGGAGCCGAGGCGGCGGGCATCTCCGGCTTCTCGGCGCTGAAGGAGTCGATCGTCCGCGAGACCCTGGAAACGAAGTTCGGGACGATCTGGGGCCTCGCCGCCGTTGCCTGGATCGCCTTCGCCGTACTCGTCGTCCTGGTGCTGCGGCCGGCGCGGGAGAGGGGGAGGGGCGCCTGGCTGCGGGCCGGGCTGACCGCTGTCCCGCTGGTCTTCGTCGTCCTCGTCCCGGCGCTCTCGGGACATGGCAGCACCCAGTCGCCCGTTGCCCTCGACTTCCCGGTCAACGTCGTCCACGTCGGCGCGGTGGGGGTCTGGCTCGGCGGCCTCGCCGCGCTCCTCTTCGTCGTTCCGCGCGGGACCGGGGAGCTGGAGCCCGGCGACCGCAGCCGTCTCCTCGCCGCCGCCCTCTCGCGCTTCTCGGCGGTGGCGCTGATCGCGGTCGGCGCGATCCTCCTCACCGGCCTGATCCAGGCCTATGTCTACGTCCGCCACCTGGGCGACCTGCTCAGCACCGGCTACGGCCGCGCGGTGCTGGCCAAGTTCCTGCTGCTGATGGTCCTGATCGGGATCGGCGCCTACAACCGTCGCCGCTCGGTCCCGCGCCTAAATCGGATCGCGGCCGGGGGAGAGGCGCCGGGACGCGCCGGCCTGCTGCTGCGCCGCGCGCTCCGGGCCGAGGTGGCGCTGCTGCTGGTCGTGATCGGCGTCACCGCCGCGCTTGCCAGCTACGCGCCGCCGGTGACCGCCCAGGGTGGCCCGTTCTCGACCGAAACCCTGGTTGGCCCGGTCCAGTTGGAGATGAGCGTCGAACCGGCCACGGTCGGCGCCAACGAGATCCACATCTACCTCTTCGATGCCAAGAGCGGCGCCCCCTACGGCAAGGTCAAGCAGCTGACGGTAACGGCGGCGCTGCCCGAAAAGAGCATTTCCCTGCCGCTGGAACCCCAGCTCTCCGGCCCTGGCCACTACACGATCCCCGACGCGCTGCTGAACGCCAGTGGCGATTGGCAGATCACCCTGACGATGCGGGTCTCGGCCTTCGACGAGTTCACGAAAAAGGTCGAGGTGCCGATCCGATGAAAGGAAAACGATTGATGCGACGAATCGCATTCTCAGTTGCTTTGCTGTCCTCCCTGGCGCTGCCCGGGATTGCGCAGGCCCATGTCAGCCTGCACCCCAACGAGGTTCCCGCCGGCTCCTTCGCGACGCTCGGAATCCGCGTGCCGAACGAGACCGACAACGCCAGCACGACCAAGGTCGCCGTCCAGTTCCCGCCGGGGTTCATCGACGTCTCACCCGAATTCATGCCGGGGTGGACGCCGAAGGTGATCACCGCCAAGCTCGCCAAGCCGGTGCAGACCGACGACGGTGAAGTCACCGAAGGCGTGAAGGAGATCGTCTGGAGCGCCGACAAGGCGGCGGCGATTCCACCGGGCCAGTTCCTCGACTTCCCGATCTCGACCGAGATCCCGGGCAAGGAAGGCGAAGTGCTGACCTTCAAGACGCTCCAGTACTACGACGACGGCGAAGTCGTGCGCTGGATCGGCGGCCCCGATACCGAGGAACCGGCGCCGCAGATCGACGTCACCGCGGCGGGCGGGGTGCTGCAGGACGTCGCCGGCAGCTAGACCGCGCCCCCGGCCCCAGGCTCGGCCGCTGGCGAAGGCGAAGCCGCGAGCAGCTCGAGCTCCAGCGACGGCGCCAGCAAGGGCCTTGGCATCGCCGCCCTGATTCTCGGCGCGCTCGGCCTGCTGGCCGGAGGCGCGGCGCTGATCCGCTCGCGGGGCTCGCGCGGGTGAGGAAGAGGCTCGACAGGGAGAGCAGGGGTCTCCGGCTGGCGCTGGGGGCCCTTGCCGCCTGCCTCCTCCTGGCCGGCTGCGGCAGCACCTACAGCGGGATCAGCAGCGCGCCCGCTCCGCCGGCCGCGGAATTCCCCAAGGCCTCGGGGACGCTGACCGACGTCTACAAGGAGGCCGACGGCGAAAGCAAGCTGGTCGTCTTGCCGACCAGCGAGGTCTTCGACCCCGGCACCGACCGCTACGGCTTCGGAGTCTTCACCGCCGGCAAAGAACAGGTCACCGACGCCAAGGTCGCCCTCTACTTCGCCCACGGCGCGGACGGCAGGGCGATGGGGCCCTATCCGGCGCGAATCGAATCGCTGGCGACGAAGCCGGCCTTCATCGCCCAGACCACCGGCCAGGACCCGGCCGCGGCGAAGGTCGTCTACGTCACGGACGCAGCTCCCCTGACCGCCGATGGGGAGTGGCGCGTCCTGGCGCTGGTCGAGGAAGGCGACAAGGTCGAGGCGACGCTGCTGCCGAGCGCCGTCGTCGGCCACTCGCGCCGGTCGCGACCCGGCTTTCCGAAGACCGCGGCGAATCCGCCCGACGTGGGCCAGCCGGCGCCCGACATCCATACCCCCACCCCGGCCGACGTCGGCGGCGACCTGGCCAAGATCGACACCCGGATTCCGCCCGACGACATGCACGAAGACCTCGCCAAGGCTCTCGGACGCAAACCGGTCGTCCTCGTCTTCGCGACGCCGCAGTTCTGCCAGAGCCGGATTTGCGGCCCGGTCGTGGACGAGGAGGAGCAGGTCAAGCAGCGCTACGGCGATCGTGTCGCCTTCATCCACATGGAGATCTACAAGGACAACAACCCCGCCAAGGGCGTCCGCCCCCAGGTCACGGCATACCGGCTGCCGAGTGAGCCGTGGACCTTCGTGATCGACCGCCGAGGCATCGTCCGCGCCCGCTTCGAGGGCGCCCTCAGCGTCAGGGAAATGGAAGCGGCCGTGGCCCGGGTGGCGGGGGGGTCGAGCCGGTGAGCTTTCTGCCCTTCGCGCACGCGCTGCTCGTCAAGCAAGACCTGCCGATCCCGGCCTGGCTCTTCGCCTGGGCCGCCTCGATCGTTCTCATCGCCTCCTTCTTCGCCCTCTCGGTCGCCTGGAGAAAACCGCGCTTCGAGGACGAGCGCTGGCGGCCGATCGCCGCTGTGGTGTCCAGCGCGCTGTTGGGATGGCCGGCCCAGGTCCTCTGCGGCGCGATCGGGGTCTTCCTCTTCGGCGTCGCCGTCTACGCCGGGCTGCGCGGCACCGAAGCGCCCGATCGGAACTTCGCGATCACCTTCCTCTTCATCACCGCCTGGATCGGGTTCCCGTTCTTCTCGGCGCTGCTGGGGAACATCTTCCGGCCCTTCAACCCCTGGCGGGCGATCGGGCGGGTTGCCGGAGGCGGCTTTCGGCTGATCGCCGGGCAGGGCTCCGGCCACCTCGCCTACCCGCGTCGACTCGGCCGCTGGCCGGCGGCGGTCGGCTTGCTGGCCTTCGTCTGGCTGGAGGTCATCTACGGCTCGACCGGGGGGGTGGCAGTCGGCCTGGACCCCCATGTGGCCGGGACGGCCGCCCTCCTCTACAGCGCCTATACGCTGGCGATGATGGCGCTGTTCGGCGTCGAGGTCTGGTGCGAGCGCGGCGAGGTCTTCTCGGTCTACTTCGGGATGTTCTCCCAGCTGGCGCCGATCGGCAGCCGCGACGGCCGCCTCGGCTGGCGTCGTCCGCTCTCGGCCGCGACCAAGTGGGCGACCGTCCCGGGCTCGGCCGCCGTGGTCATCGCCTCGATCTCCACCACCAGCTTCGACGGCGCTCAGGAGGGGGCTTTCAAAGGGGCGATCGAAAGCCTCTTCCGCCACCTCTCCGATGCGGGCTTTGGCCTCGCCACCGCGCTGCGCCTCTCCGACACCCTTTTCATGCTGCTGACCTTCGCCGGCGTGGGGCTGATCTACGCCCTCGGGGTGCGCGGGATGCGAAGCGTTCCCCGCGCCCCGTCCGCCGCGAAGCTGCGGACGGGCTTTGCCCACACCCTGATCCCGATCGCCCTCGCCTACCTCGTCGCCCACTACTTCAGCCTCTTCGCCTACCAGGAGCAGGCCCAGTTCACCTACCTGCTCTCCGATCCGCTGGGGACGGCCAGCACGGACCTCTTCGGCACCGCCTCCGGCGGGGTCGACTTCCAGATCTTGGGGGCCAACGCGATCTGGTACATCCAGGTCGCCTCGCTGATCGTCGGCCACGTCCTCGGCCTCACTCTCGCCCACGACCGTGCCCTCGTCTACTGGCCCGACTACCGGCAGGCGACCCAGTCGCAGTACTGGATGCTGGCCGTGATGATCGCCTTCACCTGCTTCGGCCTCTACCTGCTCTCGGCCAACGTATGACGCTGCCGCTGGCGCATCTCGGGCACTGGCTCTGGATCTTCTATGTGATCCCGGTCCTGATCGTGCTCGGCGGCATCTTCAGGGCGACCTGGATTCAGAAGCGGCGCGAACGTACTGAAAAGGGATCGCCACCTAAGTAGGCGACGTCATGACTCCGAGGCGCGCCGTGTCTCGCGCTCCGGCAGCGGGATCTCGCCCATCTCGATCTCGACCACCGTGGAGAGGACCGCGTCGAGCGCCACCCCGGAGAGCGTCTCGTGCTCGAGCAGTGCCTGCGCGGTCTCCTGGACCGTGGCCCAGTTGGTGCGCAGGACGTGCAGCGCCCGTGCCTTCGCCTCCTCGACGATCCGCTCCGTCTCTTCGTCGATCACGTCGAGGGTGTGAGGGCCGACCGATCCCATGTCCTGCAGCGAGTTGCCGAGGAAGACCTCGCCGCCGGCCTCGCCGATCGTCACCGAGCCGAGCCTCGGGCTCATCCCGAAGGAGGTGACCATCTGGCGCGCGAGTTTGGTCGCCGCGTGGAGGTCGTCGGAGGCGCCGGTGGAGCCCTCGCCGAACTCCGCCCACTCGGCCGCGGTGCCGGCGAGGATCGCGACCAGGTGGCGCTCGAGGTCGGACTGCACGTGCATCACCGCGTCGCGGTCGGTGAGCATGTGGGCGGCGGTGCCGAGCTGGCGCCCGCGGGCGACGATCGAGAGCTTCTGGGCCGAGACCACCTGGCCGATCGAGCGGGTCGCGACGGCGTGGCCGGCCTCGTGGATCGAGATCAGCCAGCGCTCCTCCTCGGTCAAGATGTGCTTTTTGGCGGGGCCCGCGACGACGCGGTCGATCGCCTCCTCCAGGGTCGCCTGGTCGATCTCGGAGAAGCCCTCGCGCACGCTCAGCAGCGCCGCCTCGTTGATCACGTTCGCGAGCTCGGCGCCACTGAAGCCCGGCGTCTGCCTGGCGACCTCCTCGAGCGATGTGCCCGGCGCGAGCGGCCGCTTGCCACCGTGCAGGCGA
>DATBXZ010000348.1:0-7806 GCA_036513995.1 Solirubrobacterales bacterium
CCGCCGCTGCCCCAAGGCGATCGTCCTGCACGACCGGCGAATGCCCCGAAGCCGGGCGAACATCGACCATCTGGCGGTCACGCCGTCCGGCGTCTGGGTGATCGACGCCAAGCGCTACAAAGGCAGGATCGAAGTGCGCAAGCCATGGTTCCGCGACGCGAAGCTGGTAATCGGCGGGCGCGACAAATCGAAGCTGGTCGACGGCTTGACGCGGCAGGCCAAGGCCGTGCAGTCGGCGCTCGATTCGGTCGCGCCAGGGGTGCCGGTGCATGCCTGCTTCTGCTTCGTCAACCCCGAGGGCCAGTCGAGCGGGACCAAGCTGCCGCTCCTGCGCACGCTAAGCGTCAGTGGATACCCACTGCTCTACCCGCGCAAGCTGGCGAAGCGGCTGAAGCAGCCGGGGGAGCTAAGCGCCGAGCAGATGCGGCTGGTCGCGGAAGCGTTGGCGCGAGGGTTGCCGGCGGCTTGAGTTGGGCTGAGCGGGCGCTCGGTGGCCGGCGCTTTTCGGGTTGGCTTCGTAGCAGGCCAATATGTGGCCTTAACTGCTCGACCCCGCTACGCTGCCTCGGTGCATTTGTCCTGGCGCACATTCCTCATCGCTGCGCTTGCGATGACCGCAGCGCTGGCGGCCTTTGGCGCCTCCGCAGCGCTGGCGGCACCCAAGGAAATCGCCTACGTCTGCCACGGGGAAGACATCTGCCTGCTCGACCCGGACAACCCGAGCGCGGTGACCAACCTGACCGACAACGGGACCACCAGCTACGACGAAGACCCGACCTGGTCGCCGGACGGCAAGCGGATCGCCTTCGTCGCCAAGTTCAGCAGCAAAGGCGAAGAGAACATCTACACGATGGAACCGGAAGCGCCGGAACAGACCTTCAACATCGCGACGCAGATCACCCACTTCACCAACGGCGTGGTGCCGACCGGCGAAATCGCCTGGTCGCCGAACGGGTCGAAGCTCGCCTTCGTGCGCGGCGCCAACAACTTCGGCAGCAACCCCCTCTACGTGGTCAACGCCGACGGGACCAGCGCCAACGCGACCGAAATCCCGACCACCGGCGGTGGCGGCACCCCGTCATGGTCGGCCGACAGCGGCAAGATCGCCTTCTGGCACAACAACCAGATCTACACTGTCGCCGGCGACCTCAGCGGCCCGGCGACGGCACTTCCCGGAGCCACCTGCACCGAACCGGCCTGGTCCCCGGACGGCAGCAAGATCGCCTGCGGTCGCGAATTCACGAACATCCAGATCTTCGGCGCGAGCGGCGGCTCGCCCTTGACCACGATCACCAACTCGAGCCAGTTCGCCTTCGCCTCCTGGTCGCCGAGCGGTGCCCAGCTCGCCTACCACCAACAAGAAGGCGAAAACACCTACTTCCGCATCGTCAACGCCGACGGCTCGGGCAACCATGCGCTGCCCGTCGTGCAGGACCTGAATGCGAACGGCCCGGCGCCGTCCTGGTCGCCCGACGGCACCCGCCTCGTCTTCCAGGGCCGCTACTTCGGGCCCGGCCCGAGCACCAACGAAGTCTACATCGCCAACGCCGACGGCTCCGGCTCGGTCACCCCGCTGACCCCGGACCAGGTGTACGCCACCTCGCCGGCCTGGAAGCCGAACCCGGTCGCCCACCCTGGCCCGCAGGTGATCACGCCCTCGGGCGGGTCTACCGCCCCGCTGCCCGGGCCGACGGTCAAACCAACGCTGAAATGGTTCACCAACCGCATCTTCGTGAGCCCCGGTGCGCAGTACGTGCCGATGCTGAGCGTCGGTTGCGGCGGCCCTGTCTGCAACGCCGGTGGCACCGGGACGACCAAGGCCTCGGTCGCCGCGGGCATCAGGCCCCGACCGGCCCTAGCGGCGACCGCGAGTGCCAAGCCGATGTCTTCGAAGAAGCCGAAGCAGGTAGTCGTCGGCAACATCGTCAAGACGAAGATTCTCGGCGGCCAGACGAAGCCGGTGAAGATGAAGCTGACCACGGCGGGGGTGAAGCTCCTCACCCAGCTCGGCAAGCTGACGATCGACGTCAAGCTGACAATCGCCAGTCCCGGCCAGGCCACGGTGACCACCAAGAAGACGATCCACGTCGTCCTCGCCAAACCGAAGCACAGCAGGCACAAGCACAGCTGAGGGCGGCGCGGGCGAGCCCATTTGACTCGTTGCCACGATGAAGCTTCTCACCGCGCCAAGCCGGCATCAGCGCCGAGCGGCAGCCAGCTTGGCGAGGCGCCAGAGGCGGAAGATGGCGAGGATCGGCGTAATCAGCGGGCGCAGCTCCGCCGCCACGCGAGCCTTGACGGCGCTGGCCGGCGGCCTGCCCGCCTCAGGGGCGGAGAGGTAGTAGGCGGCGACACCGGTGGCGGTCATGCGGTGGTGGGGGCCGCCCGGAAGCTCGGCGGGGTCGGCGGCGGCGCGGACGGCGACCGCAGCGATCCTCTCGGCCTTGTCGGACTCGCTGGGGTAGTAGGCGACGAAGGAGTGGCCTCCCTCCTCGAGGTCGCCGCGCTGGTCGACGAGGCTGTCGAGCAGGGTGCTGAGGACACAGATGTGGAAGTAGGCGCGGTCGAGGTCCTGGGCCTGGGAGGCTGTCGTCCGCGCGTCCGCCGCGGCCGCGATCAGGGCGTGCGCAGCCAGCACCGAGGCGGTGGCGCCCGCCATGTACTCCCACCAGCTCAGATCCGTGCCCCGCGCCTGGACGGTCGCCCAGTCCTCGAGCTGCTCGATGCCAAGGCTCGCAACGGCGTGGGTGCGGCTCTGTCCCTCCCCGCAGCGCAGCAGCGCCTCGCGCGCCGCGGGGGCCACCGCGCCGGCGCCGGGAAGCGCACAGAAGGCGCCCTGGCAAGTCGCGACGAGCGCCTGCAGGTAGCCGCCGTCCTCGCGGTGGGGGTGGGAGCGGTAGTAGTTGCCCGGCGCGCTCGGCACGAGGGCGAGTGCATCGCCGAAGGCGCTGAAGAGGCGGCGGCTGTTGCCGAGCGGATCGGCGGCCGGCTGCTCACTGAGGCTGTCGAGGTAGTCGTAGGCCACCTGCAGGGCGACGATCGCCTCGACCGCCCGGGCCCGGTGGCGACGGGGCGCAAGGGTGGTGAAGGTGGCGGCGGTCTCGACGTTGAAGCGCTCGCCCTCGAGGTTGCTCAGCGCCAGGGCGCGCAGGGTCGGGTCGGGGATGAGGCGGGCGTGGCTCTGCCAGCAGTGAAGCTGGCGCCGGACGCGGGCGTGGACGCTGCTCCAGTAGCGGGCGTTCATCGCCACCAGAGCCACCCCCGCCCGCATTTCGAGCCGCGCCTTCATCGGCCCGCCAGGCCGCCGTCGCGATCGCGGCGCCTCCCGCTCCTGCCCGCCTCGTAGCGCCCCAGGACCTCCTCGAAGGCGGCGCGGTCAAAATCGGGCCAAAGCTCGTCGCGGAAGACCAGCTCGGAGTGGGCGCACTGCCAGAGCAGGTAGTTGGAGAGCCTGCGCTCGGCACCGGTGCGGATGACGATCTCGGGGTCGTGCATGTCCGGCGCGTAGAGGTGGGCGCGGAACTCCTCCTCGGTGGCGCCGGTGAAGGTGCGGGCGGCGTCGACGATCTCGGCCCGGCCGCCGTAGTTGAAGGGGATGATCAGCACGATGCGCTCATTGTCCGCGGTCAGCCGCTCCGCCCACTCGAAGCGCTCGACGATGTCGCGGGGGACCGGGTCGCCGCGGCGCCCGATGAAGCGTATTCGCACGCCTTCGCGGTGCAGGTCGGGGGTCACGCGCTCGACGTAGAGGCCGATCAGCGCCACCAGCGCCTCCACCTCCGCGCGCGAGCGGGCCCAGTTCTCGGTGGAGAAGGCGAAGATCGCCAGCTCCTCGACGCCGAGCTCGGCGGCGTCGCGCAGGCGGGCGCGCAGGTTCTCCGCCCCGGCCTGGTGCCCCGCCAGCACCGGCAGGTCGCGCTGCTTCGCCCAGCGGCCGTTGCCGTCGATGATGATCGCGACGTGGCGCGCCGTCATCGCTTCCCCCGCGCCCGGCAGCCCCGCACGATCGTGGTGCTGATGCTGCGCTTGGCGAAATCGTAGGTGGCGCGGGCGAAGGGGAAGAGGCCGGCGCTGAAGCGTTCGGGCAGGGGGCAGTCGGCGCTGAGAAAGCCGCGGGGGGCGCCACGGTGGGAAAGGCGGCGGCCGAGGGTCATTTCGAAGCGGGCCTCCCACAGGCGGCGAGCGCTCCCTCGACGCCGAGGCCGATGACACCGAGGACAGCAACACAGGCAAGCAGGGCGAGCAGAGTCGCGCCCGCCCTTCCCCCCGACAAAAGCCCACTGGCGGGCCCGCGAGACATTGAGTACAGAGTTTACAAAGAAACCTGAGTGTTTAAGACAACCACGGCGGTCGGCCAGCCGCCCCAGGCCTTGTCGAGCAGATACCGCCGGCGCGGAAGCTCCCCGCGGCTTGAAGCGCTCCGTTTAGTCTGAGCCCTGTGAGAGCTGTGGTCCAGCACGAGTACGGCGGCCCGGAGGTGCTGGCGATCGCGGACGTGCCGGCGCCGGAGCCGATTCCGACCGAGGTCCAGGTGCGGGTCCACTGCGCCGGGGTCAACCCGGTCGACTTCAAGACCCGGGCCGGCAAGGGCATGGCCGGCGTGCTCGGCGAGCCGCCGGTGCGACTCGGCTGGGACGCCTCCGGCACGGTCACCGCCGTCGGCGCCGGCGTCACCCGCTTCGAGGTCGGCGACGAGGTCTTCGGGATGCCCTGGTTCCCGCGGCAGGCGGGCTCCTATGCCGAGTACGTAACGGCGCCGTCGCGGCACTTCGCGGCGAAGCCGCACGCGCTCTCCCACGAGGAGGCGGGCGCCCTGCCGCTGGCCGGGCTGACCGCCTGGCAGATCGTCGTCGACACGATCGCGCTCGAGGACGGGGCCGACCTCCTGATCCACGGCGCCGCCGGCGGGGTCGGCCACCTCGCGGTGCAGATCGCCAGGGCCCGCGGCGCCAGGGTCTTCGGCACCGCCCGCGCCGAGCAGGCCGAGTGGCTGGGCGAGCTCGGCGTCGAGCGGGTGATCGACTACCGCGACGAGCGCTTCGAGGACCTGGTCGGAGACCTCGATGCGGTGATCGACTTCACCGGCGCCAACGGCGAGCGCTCGCTGCCGGTCCTGCGCCCCGGCGGGATGCTGGTCTCGGTCCCCAGCGGCGTCTCCCCGGAGCTGCTCGACCTCGCCAAGCGCAGCGAGCGGCGCGCCGCCGGCTTCCTGGTCGAGCCCGACCCGGTCGGCCTCGCCGGCCTCTCCCACCTGGTCGAGAACGGCCGGCTCGAGGTCAGGGTCGACCGCGTCTTCGACCTCGAGGACGTCGCCGAGGCCCACCGGGTGGCGGAAGCCGGCCACTCCGGCGGCAAGATCGTCCTGCGAGTTCCCTAACCGCCGCGGGCGCCCGGCAATGGGGACGGCGCCGCCCGGCCCCTCTCAGACCGGACGGCACCGCGGCAGATTCCCCCTCTAGTCGCTCACCTGAACTGCCTGTGAGCGGCCGATTGCGCGCCCGTGGTCGTCGAGGGCGACGACCTCGACGTAGGGCGAGTTGGTGTGCACGGCGATCGCCGTGTCGAGTCCGTCCCAGTCGGCCGAGCCGACCGGGTGCAGGTTCCACTGGTGGGAGCCGGCGAGGACGAGCCAGCGGTCGACCTCGGTGGCGCCGTTCCAGATCGCGTTCACCGCGACGTTGCCGCCACCGCTGGTCGCGGCCTCGGCGGTCGGGTCCGTGGTCGGCTCGCCGACCCACGGCGAGCGGTAGGCCCGGTAGGTGTCATAGCCCGCCGGCACCTGGCCGTCCCAGAGCAGGTTGCCGCCGGAGTCGAACTCCGAGAAGCGGCCGACGCTGCCCCAGCCGACGAACAGGTGCCCGTAGGGCAGGCGCTGGGCGTTGCCCTGCGAGTTGGCGATCAGCCCATCGGGGTGCTGAACCGAGGCGGCGAGGGTCGCCGTCTTCGCTTGCGTGTCGAGCTTGACGTCGATCACCCGCGACGGCAGTCCCGTCGCCGGGCCACCGCCGTTGCCGTTGTCGAAGATCCGAATCGTGTTCGGCTCCCCGGTCTCGGGCAGGGCGTTGTGCTGGCCGACGAACTGGACGCCAGGGCCGAGCTGGAAATCGCTCTCCTTGCCGCCGAGGCGCCAGATGATCGCGCCGGTCTGGTGGTCGATCTTGTAGATCGTCGAGACCCCGCGCCCGGAGATCAGCAGGTTGCCGTCCGTGTCCGGGTTGACCGCGTTGATGTGGAAGTAGTCCCACGGTTTGGTCGGGTCGGTCGGCACCGGGATGTAGCTGTCGCTGAGTGGGACGTGGCTGAGGCTGTCCCACTGCCAGAGGACTTTGCCGGTGGCGACGTCGATCTCCTGGGCGACGCCGTCGAAAACCTGGCCGTTGGCGGGGCCGCCGTAGGGGGAGAGGTCGTAGGGGACCGCGTGGTAGACCGTGATCAGCGCCGTTCCCTGCGGGGTCAGCCGGAACTCGTGCTGGTCGGCCTGCTCGAGGCCGTTGCCGGAGGAGACGGTTCCGATCTGCTGGTAGTGCTGGTTGAGGATCACGTCCTCGCCCGTGCTGTGGCCCGGGCCACCGGTGCTCTGGCCGACGTCATAGGTGAGGACCGGCTGGCCGCGGTACTGCTGGACGCGGAAGTCGGACGCCTGGTAGGGGAGGTCGACCGGCTGGAAGAAGATCGGCCTCCCCTCGTTGTCGACGATCTCCGGGCCTTGCTGGCCAGGGGTTCCGGCCGTGGTGATCTTCGGGGCGACGAAGACCGAGCCGGGGGCGAGGTTGCCGCTGTCCTTCAGCACCGAGATAACCGGCGGCTGCAGCTCGGTCGGGTCGAACGAGGTGTCCTGTCCCGGGACCGGAGTGCCGGCTCCCGGCAGGGTGCCGCCGCCGGGCCAGGGGTTGCCGCCGCCGGGGTTGCCTCCACCGGGCCAGCTGGGATGGCTGCCGGGGAACGGCGGGATGTGGTTGCCGCCGTGGCGGAGATGGGGCCCGTTGCCCCCGCGGTCCTGCTTCGCGACGGCGGAGCCGGTCCCTAAGCCGGCCGTCGCCGCGACGAGCAGCGCGAGCGCGGTCAGGGCAAGCGCGGCGCGGCGCAGTCGTGGATTCTTGGTCCTGTCGGTCATGGATGTGCCTCCTCTGGATCTGGTTTGGAGGCCCGATCCCTGCCGAGGACCTGGCCGAAACGCTCGCCCTATCCGAGCGAGCCGGCGGCATTCTACACAAAGTTGATCAACTTAATAGGGATTATGACGAAGCTCACAGATGAGGGCGGCGAGTGAGGGGCGGCGAGCCGGCGAGTGAGGGGGTCGACAAGCCTGACTTGGCGCCGGCTGCGGCGGGCTAGCGCCGCGGATCGCAGTGGCAATCAGCGAGCAGCCAGTAGACACCGCAGGCCGGGCGCGTCAAAGGTGCAGGGCGGCTGGGAACGGCTCTGGAATGCGGAATGTGAGGAGGGGGGCTGCGGAATCGATCCGCAGCGCCGTTCGCAGCCCAAAATTTTCCTCGCAGGCCCTTGTCCACGAGTGGACCTAGGGCCTGCTCGGCGGGACGGCAGCGATCGCGAGGGCCCTTGGCAGCGATCCGGGCTTCACCTAAAAAGCCCGGATCGCTGAGCCGCTGCTCGAAGCGAGCAAGCGGCAGGCCTTCAACATCCGAAGGGCCCATCGAGACGCCTGTAAGGCTGAAGCCGACCCCCTGGCCAGCTCTTTTTGGGTTAGCGGCGCCTCGACGGATAACTATCACCTCCTTCTCTAGACCAAAGCAAGGCTGTGGGAAGCAGACCCTGTCTGGAATCTCGTGGTGGGTGCATGGACGA
>DATBXZ010000349.1:0-3790 GCA_036513995.1 Solirubrobacterales bacterium
GTCTTCTCCGCCGCGTCCTTCCTGCTGTTGGCGGTCGCGCACGAACACCCCTACCAGCTGCTGATCGCCGCCTCCCTGCTCGGGGTCGGGATCGGCCTCGCCTTCGCGGCTCTCGGCAACCTCATCGTGCAGGCGGTGCCGAGCGAGCAGACCGGCGTCGCCAGCGGCATGAACACGGTGATGCGGACCCTCGGCGGCGCCCTCGGCGGCCAGCTCTCGGCCACCTTCATCGCCGAAAACACCGCCAACGGCCTACCCGCCGTCACCGGCTTCACCGAGACCTTCCTGATGGCGACCGGCTTCCTCGTCCTCTGCTTCGTCGCCGGCCTGCTGGTGCCGAAGATACGGGCTTCTACCGAGCCCTCGGGCACCGACCCGGCGATCGCCGTCGCCGAGGGCGCACAGGCCTGACTCGCACGCGCACGCAGGAATCGCGACAGGAAAGCTAGAATCACGCCCCGTGCGGCTGTAGCTCAGCTGGCTAGAGCGTCTGCTTGCCATGCAGAAGGTCGAGGGTTCGAATCCCTTCAGCCGCTTCTCGCGGAATCCCGCTCTAGAGCGGGATTCCGTCGTTGTGGGGGCACGGTCGGAAAATCAAACCACCCCCGCATATCGCCTCCATTTCAGGCACTAGTGCCTCGAATGACGCCGATACGCGGCGATAGCGCCGATTTCGTCCAGCTCCGCCTCGCTTTCGCCCGAGTCGCAGGGCACTTGGCTGGGATGCGGCGTCGCTCTTGTCGGGCTGATCGTCGGCCGGCTGGCGGGCGCCGTGATTGGGATCTCGGCCGGGGTGGTGGTGTTCTGGGCTGGTGTGTTGCTGTTACTGTAGCGGTTTGATCGCCGCCATTGAAAGGGCGGTCCGGGGGCTGCGAGCCGCTCGTGGGTCAGCGAAGGGGTCAGTCCGCTGCGGAATCGCCGGGCAAATTGCCCCGGACTAGAGACCTCCTCTCTTGTGTAGGTGGAAGGGTCGGCAACAGCCGACCGCCTGGCTACAAAGGAGATCAGCATGCCGATCAAGCATCAACCTTGGCCCTCAGACGATGACGGGACGCCGGAGATGCGGCTGCCGAAGTGGTACGGCTCCTCCTCGCCGCGACTCGCCACGCCAGAGCGAGGGTCGCACCGCAAGAAGGCGTGGGAGCCGTACGACGACGAGACCAAGCGCTGATGCGTCTCTATGACGACATGTACCAGCTACAGGCGAGCGACAAGGTGGTTCCGCTACTTGAGGATTGGAAGTGGCGCGACAAGATGGAGACCGCCGCAGAGAAGCAGCGCTACCTCGAACCCATGCTGGCCCGCGTGCGAAAGGCACCCGAGAAAAGCCAGAGTGAGTTCATCTCCCTCCACGGCATGCAGCTCGTTCGCGACACCGAGCGCGCGGCCCAATTGAGGAACGCTACCCGGATGGCTACATGAAAGACGGACGACGCCGGGTGGTGATCGCGGAGGCCGCTTAGGGCGAATACGACGACTGGCAGATAGTCGGGTGCGATGGATGCCGAGTTCGACATTGCGCGGCTTGAACACGAGACGGCTGTCGTCCGTTATCGCACGGTCCGACTCGAAATCCAAGCGCGGAAAATTCAGCTCGCGATTGCCTTCCTTGGCTTCGGCTCAGCAGTGCTCGGGGTGCTCGGAACGTTTCTGATCGTCACGAGGATCTAGACGCTTACTCGGCCGCAACCCCTACGACCGCGGCCTCTCAAGACCCGACAATCCATCCCTTCGCTGCCTCCAGCTGATCGATGGCGAAGACCCTGACTTCTCCAGGCGCCATCCAGGCGAAGGCGCGCATCGCTTTGGCGACCCACTCCACGTCGGTGACCAGCGCGAAACGCTTCCAGGCGGAGTGGTTGCGCACCCAGGCGCCGAGGCCGGTTTTCGCATCCTCGATCCAGGCTCCCGGCTCCAGGCCGTGGAAGTCAGTCAGGCTGAAGACGAGCCGGATCTCGCCCGAGTCGATTCCCTCCCGCAGAGCCGGCTCAAGCACCTCGCGATAGTCGTCGCGGCTGAGCTTGCCCGCCGCTCGCAGGCCGATCGTGCCGGGCGGCATCTCGCCGATGCGCTCGATCATCGTCCGGCCCCCCGGCCGCTGAGCCAGTTCGCGGCTCGGTAGGGCGGCATCACCAGGACCAGCCCCATCAAGACCCCCGTTGCGGCGGCGTAGATAAACAGCTCGGCGACGCCGGAGTTTTCGCCGACCACGTTTTGGCCCATCGCCAGGATCGAGAAGGTGAAGATCGCCAGCGCCAGGGCGCAGAGCAGGAAGCTCTTGCGCCGGTCGGGCATGAACTCGAGCCGGATCAGGCTGACGAGGACGAGGACGAAGATCAGCGACTCGAGGATGCCGAGGATCGTCCAGGCGGCATCGATGCCGGGGATCGTGTCGAGGAAGGTGCCACTGAACTGCTTGGCGATCGGCGGCGGCGCACCATGGCCGTCGATGATCTTCTCCTTGCCGGCATAGAAGAAGAGGACGCCAAGCAGCAGGTAGATGCCGGCAAGGACGAGGGTGTAGACGACGCCGTCCTCCCAGCGCATGCGGTCTCGGGCTTTGATCTCGTCGCGGTCCATCGCCAACCCCCTTCGATTCAGTCGCTCGTGGGCTCTCTGGCAGCCGAGATAAGAGCCTAGTTCTCCAAATGCCTTTTAGGCAAAGTCCTCTCGTCTAAACGTTGAGGCTCCTTGTGTATGGAGATCCTGCGAGGAAAGTGACGCTATGGCCACTCGGATGCTGGTGACCATGATTGCCGTCTTCCTCGGGGCGGTTCTGTCGGCTGCCTCCGCCGACGCATCGCACGCTCTCTCGTGTGCCGTCCGAAGTCCTGCGCGTTCCGTCGCTGCGCCCGACGCCAGGCTCGCCTGGCGAGCGGTGCCGGTACGGACGGCGAGTATCTATCGCGGCATCCCGGGCGCTGGCGGCAGACGAGTCGGCGCGATCAGTGCCTCCCGCGTCGAATGGCTCCTCGTCCTCGCCGCAGCCCGCGACCGTCGTGGCCGATGCTGGGTGAAGCTGCGGCTCCCCGACCGTCCGAACCGCGCGGCCGGATGGGTGGCTGCGGGTGGGCTGTTGGTCCGGCCGACGCCATGGCGCCTGGCCGTCTCCCTGGGGGCGCGGACGCTCACCGTCTACCGAGCTGGGCATTCCCTACGCAGGCTCCCGGTGGTAGTCGGGGCGCCATCCACCCCGACCCCTCGCGGCCTCTTCTCGATAGTCCATGCCTGGCGCAGTGAGCCGAGCGCTTTTGTCGGCTCCTGGGTGCTCGGCCTCACCGCCCACAGCAACGTTCTGCACCAATTCGAAGGCGGTAGCGGTGAGGTCGGAATCCACGGGCGCGGAGGCGCCAGCCTGCTCGACCCGCTCGGCAGCGCCGCCAGCCACGGTTGCATCCGCCTGTCAAACCGCTCGATCGACTGGCTTGTACGGAGAGTCGGCCGAGAGAACCTGGCGGGTATCCCGGTCAGCGTGCGGCAATAGCCGTCATTTGCTGGAGCGCTCAACGTTTGTATGAGCAATCTGGACGCCAGGCGTAGCCTGGTTAAGAGGTGCTTTCCAAAGGCGGGTTCGTCCGAGGAGGAAAACCATGTTGATCCGAGAAGCGCGCCGCACCCCAGTGCTTGTTCCGGCCGCGTTGTCTCTTGTCGCGATCTCCCTGGCTCTCGTGCTGCCGGCCGCCGCTCAGGCTCGATCGGATGCAACCCCCTGCGTCCCGATGGCGGCGGCCGGCGCTGCGAAGAGCGCCGGCCCCTGCGCCGGCCCATCTCGTCGTGCCCCCCGCACTCG